>CAZMMP010000015.1:0-6665 GCA_964567425.1 uncultured Candidatus Saccharibacteria bacterium | reverse complement strand
TCAAAAAGACAAATCCCCTCGCGAGTCACGTTTTGGACAGCTAAGTTAGTTTCTCGTAATACCTCTAAAGCCTCTTTTCTAAGGCTCCATTTTAAAGGATCTTCGTCAGGCAAGAAGCTGGAGACCAGATAAAGGGCAGAACTAAGCTTTTGGACCTTTAAAGAGACAGTATTAGGGTCAATCCTGTCCTTTGTTTGCTTGTCTTTTTCTGTCTCATTCATTGTCCTATATTATATATAGGACAAATGGAAATGTCCAGGGTGGATCTGCTATACTTACTGCATATTTTCTAATTTAACCTCCCATGGCTAAAGCGAAGAAAAAGCAAAAAGAACCAGCTCTCCCGACAGAACCGCGCATTAAGGAGGAGACACGGCACGCAGTAATTGCGGTAATTTGTTTTGCATTAGCCATTTTCTTTATCTTAGCTTCCCTTAATTACGCAGGGCGGGTAGGCACTCTCTCCTACCGGGGGTTTAGCTATTTATTTGGCACTGGCTTTTTCCTCATTCCTCTCTCGCTTATTGTGCTCGGAATCTCTTTCATGCGATCAATTCGGCCTCACTTTATTGCCTATCGCCTTGGGGCCGGAGCTATCTTTTTCCTCTCACTACTTGGGATGATCGGGGTCAGTTTTCAAGCGCCTAACACTTTTATTACCGGCGGACTGCTTGGCCATTTAATTGCCGCTCCCCTCTTTGCTCTCTTTGATTACTATAGCCTGATTGTCCTCGCGGCACTGCTTATTATTTCCCTACTTGTCATTTTCGACGCCCGCCTTTCTTTGGGCTGGCTCTGGCGACGACGCTCTGAAGACCTCCTGCCAGAATCGGAAGAAGCTGTGCCGACCCTCGCCACGGCGATTACCCCACTGCCAACCCCCGCTGAAACTGACGAACCAGAAGAATCACCCGAGATCATCAATAAAAAACTAGCCAAGCCCAGCAAAGGGAGCGCCACTGAAACTGATGAAGGTGAGGGCTTATTCCAAAAAATGCTGGGTCGCAATCGGCGCGGCGGCGAAACCTTTGTGCCCCCACCCCTCGAGCTGTTAGAGAAGGATAGCGGCAAACCTTCAGCTGGCGACATTAAGGCAAATGCTAATATCATTAAACGGACCTTAGCCAATTTTGGCATCGTGGTCGAAATGGACGAGGTCTCGATTGGCCCCTCCATCACCCGCTATGCTTTAAAGCCAGCCGAAGGGGTAAAGCTCTCCCGCATTGTCGCGCTTCAAAATGACTTATCATTAGCTCTCGCTGCTCATCCGCTTCGGATTGAAGCGCCAATCCCCGGCAAATCGCTGGTTGGGATCGAGATCCCGAACCGCGTTAAATCAACGGTCGGCCTTGCCTCGCTCTTGGGGACTAAAGATTTTGCGGAATCTCCTGCCGCGCTCTTAATGGGCTTAGGCCGAGGCATCTCCGGACTCGCTTCGTTTGCCAATCTGGCGAAGGCGCCTCACTTGCTTATTGCGGGCGCCACGGGCTCGGGTAAATCAGTAACGATTCACACGCTCATCACCTCCTTGCTCTACCGCAATCCACCAGAGCGTCTCCGCTTTATTATGATTGACCCCAAGCGCGTCGAACTCACCCTGTATAACAAAATCCCTCATCTCCTCACGCCCGTCGTTACCGAGGCTAAGAAAGCAATTTTGGTGCTCAAGTGGGCCACCAAGGAAATGGAACGCCGGTATAACCTGCTCGAGTCTCATGCTGTCCGCGATATTCAGTCCTACCATAAAAATATCATTGCGACCGCCGGACCAGTCGCCGAAGGGCAAGAAGAACCAGATAAGATGCCCTATATTGTCGTCATCATTGATGAATTGGCCGATATCATGAGCACTTACCCACGCGAACTAGAGGGAGCAATCGTACGCCTCGCCCAAATGAGTCGCGCCGTCGGGATCCATCTCGTGCTCTCAACCCAGCGCCCTTCGGTCGAAGTTATTACCGGTCTCATTAAAGCCAACATCCCTTCACGCATCGCGCTCCAAGTCGCCTCGCAAATTGATTCGCGCACTATTCTCGATATGGCGGGCGCTGAAAAACTGCTTGGTTCGGGCGACATGCTCTATCTCTCGGGTGATATGTCTAAACCCATCCGCCTTCAGTCCGCCTTCATCTCCGAGGAGGAAGTTAAGAAGGTGGTCAACTATCTGGCCAAGGCTTACGAAGGTGAGCTCGCCGACGAGATCACCCTGGCTGGATCCGACCCCAACGCCTTATCAAGTGTAGATCTTTCAGGAGATCCCGACGCTGAAGGTGAAGACGAGCTCTACGAGGATGCCCGGCAAACAGTGATTGAAGCCGGCAAAGCAAGTGCCTCGTATCTCCAGCGCAAATTAAAAATCGGCTATGCCCGAGCCGCGCGCCTCCTCGATCTGCTTGAAGAGCGGGGGGTGATCGGCCCAGGTGACGGCGCTAAACAGCGTGAAGTTTATGAAGCTCGCGAAGCGACCGAGGATCAGGCCCTCTAGAGCCCTGGTCGCCGCGGCGCTCGTCCTCCTCGGCAGCTATGCTCTCTACCAGGCCCGCGACCTCATTCGCGGTCCCGAACTGACGATCAGCACTCCCAGCGACGGAGTCTCTCACGCGACGGGTTTACTTACCATTGAGGGCCAGGCCGAACGAATTGCCCATCTTTATTTAAACGGCCGCTTAATCTTTACCGATGAGTCCGGCCACTTTAACGAACAATTGCTCCTCCCACCGGGCTATACTATAATCAGGCTCGAAGCGGACGATAAATTCGGCCGCAAAGTCAACCAAACTATTCATCTCTATGGCCAAAAAAACTAAAGACGAAGGAAAAGCCGCGAGCGGCACTTTTAATATTGAGGATACGATCAAGAGCATCGAAACTAAGTTTGGCGAAGGGTCAATCATGCGGCTCGATAGCAAAGCCAAGGTTTCGGTCGGCGCCATCTCGACCGGCTCCATCGGGCTCGACATCGCCCTTGGCATCGGCGGTTTACCGCGCGGCCGGATCATTGAGATCTACGGCCCCGAGAGTTCGGGCAAAACTACGCTCGCTCTCCACGTTATCGCCGAAGCGCAAAAGCACGGCGGCCTCTGCGCTTTTATTGACGCGGAACACGCTCTTGACCCCGAGTACTCAAAGAAGCTCGGGGTTAAAATCGACGAACTCCTTATTTCCCAACCCGACTACGGCGAGCAAGCCCTCGAGATCGTTGACAGCTTAATCCGCTCGGGCAAGATTGATGTCATTGTCGTTGACTCCGTCGCCGCGCTCACGCCGAAAGATGAGATCGAGGGTGATGTCGGCGCTTACCACGTCGGCAAGCAAGCCCGACTGATGAGCCAAGCCTTGCGTAAAATGACCGCCATCGTCGCCAAGTCCAAAACGATTGTCATCTTCATTAACCAGATCCGAATGCAAATCGGCGTTATGTTCGGCAATCCGGAGACCACCCCGGGCGGCAAAGCCCTTAAGTTTTACTCAAGTGTCCGGCTCGATATCCGTCGCATTGCGCAGATTAAAAAAGGTGAGGAAGTGGTCGGCGGCCGCGTCCGCGTGAAAGTAGTGAAGAACAAAGTCGCTCCCCCGTTTAAAGCGGCCGAGTTTGACGTGCTCTACAACGAAGGCATCTCGCCCGAGGGCGAGATCATTGCGCTTGGCGAAAAATCTGGTATCATCTCCAAATCCGGATCGGCCTATAGCTACCTGCCCGACAAGCAGGCGGGTGGCGAACCTATTAAACTCGGCCGCGGCTATGACGCCACCCGCACCTATTTGCGTGAGAACCCGGAGGTCAAAACCGAACTATTAGAGAAAATTAAGGCCACGCTCGAAGCGGAGGCCGCTGATGAAAGTTAAACCGTATGGCAACTATTGATTATAACGAGATCCGGGAACGGAAATATATTGTGCTTGATGATGCTCCCTATGAAGTGCTTTCGAGCCATGTCTTCCGCAAACAGCAACGCAAGCCGGTCAATGACACTAAGCTCCGTCATTTAATTACCGGCAAAGTGACCGAGTACACCTTCCACGTCAGTGATCGCGTTGAGGAAGCTGAACTTGAGGAGCGTGAGGTAATCTACCTGTACCAAAATCGCGGTGAGTACTGGTTCTGCGAGAAGGATGATAAATCGAAGCGTTTTAAACTCGAGGGTGAGGCGGTGGGTACCCAGATCAACTTTGTGAAGCCAAACTCGATCGTTTCGCTGCTCTCGTGGAATGGTCAGTTAATTGGCCTCAAGATCCCGATCAAGATTGAGTTAAAAGTGAAGGAGGCCGCTCCAGCCGTGAAAGGCAACACCGTTCAAGGGGGTTCAAAGCGGATCATTTTGGAGACCGGTGCCGAGATCGACGCGCCCATGTTCATCAACGAAGGCGATTTCGTCGTGGTAAACTCGCAAACAGGAGAATATGTAGAACGTGGGGGTAAAAATTAAAACAGTGAACTCACAAAAACAGCCCCGATGTAAAATCGGGGCTGTTTTTATTACTAAGTTTTAGCTTATCGCGAGACGAACGGTAGGAGCGCGAGGAAGCGAGCGTGCTTCACCGCTAAGGCCAACGTGCGCTGATGCTTTTGGCAAACACTGGTCTTGCCGTGCTTCATGATCCGCGCGTACGGGTCCAAAAAGCGCTTCAACGTCGCCGTATCTTTGTAGTCGATATGACGGACGTTATTGGTGCAAAAATGACAGGTTTTGATATTCATAATTAAAAGGGAATGTCGTCAGGATTAATTTCTTCCTCCGGATACTGAATCGTCTGGAGATTATCTTTGGCCGAGCCACTGGCTGCCGATTGCTCGCCCGGCGCAGCACCGCCAAAGGCGGTGCTGCCGCCCGAGCTCGCCGGCCGCGGGCCAAACTGAACCCGATCAGCCACGATCTCGGTGCGGTACTGCTTCTTACCATCGGGGGTGTCCCAGCTTCGGGTCTGCATTCGGCCCTCCACAAGCGCCGAACTCCCCTTTTTCAAGTACTGGGCGACCGTCTCCGCTTGAGCACCGAATACGACAACGTTGTGATATTGCGTATCCTCTTGGCGCGCCCCGGTTTTATCTTTCCAGACCCGATTGGTGGCAACCGAAAAGGTAGTTACCTTGATCCCCGAGGGGAGCGCCCGCAACTCGGGGTCGCGGGTGAGGTTGCCAATCACAATAGCCTTATTGAGATACATGAGAGTTACGCCGAGAGTAGTTGGTCAATCTCGCGGTCAATCACGAGGGCTGGCGCCTCTACGGGAGCTACCGGAGCCTCCGCTGGGGCGGGGGTACGACGGGCGCGCTTGGGCGGCGGATTCACCGCTTCAGCCGGTAAGGTAATAATGAGGGAGCGAATCACCTCGGGAGCCTTCTCGACCGCAGTTTTAAACATCACTAACGCCTCGGGAGCAAGCTTAAAGCGAACTGACCCGAAATAAGCTTCTCCAAAATTACTGCTTTTGTTCTCCACGACCTTTTTGATCCGATAAGCCAAAGGCACCATTTTCGGCGACTCTTCGGCCAAGATCGTACCATCCGCAGCAGTAATCCCCGCCCGAATGACACGCTCAACTACCGCCGTCGCCTGCTCTTCAGGGAGCAAGGGCGAAAGCAAAAAGCCGACTTCATAGCTCTTTTGTTCCATTGCCTCGTATCCTACCAGAGAGTTTAGGCCCCTGCAACCCCGGGAGCGTCGAGCGCAAAGACTCGCCGGGCGTTAGCGACCATCGCGTCGGCCACGGTCTCGGGGGATACATTTTTGAGAGTAGCGATGCGTTTGACGACCTCGGCCACGTAGAGTGGCTCGTTGCGCTTGCCCCGATACAGCACCGGCGCCACGTAGGGGGCATCGGTTTCAGCGAGTAAGGAATTGAGGGGGGTTTGTTTAACTACTTCGTCATACTGATCAGTAAAGGTAATCACACCCGTAATTGAGAGCGTCAAACCTTGATCCAAAAATTTCTTCGCCGTCTCCCACGGCGCGGCAAAAAAGTGAGCATGAGCGCGTACCCCAGGGTAGAGTTTTAAAATAGCGAGCACGTCATCATAACTCTCACGAATGTGGAGCATCAAGGGTTTACCGAGCTCGGCGGCCAGCGTAATTTGCCGCTCGAAGAGCTCGCGTTGCCGTTCTTTAATCCCCGACTCCAAACTCCCACCGCCACGTTGAAAGTAATCAAGTCCACACTCCCCGATCGCCACCACCTGGGGCTCAGCCGCGAGGAGCGCGAGCGCTTCCCAATCAATCTCTTCGCCCGTTTCGGCGATCTCCGGATGAACACCGACCGCCGCCCAAAACTCTGGCGTGGTCTGGGCAAGCGCGAGCACCTCCTGACTGGTTTTTACATCCGTACCAATGTTAATGACTCCACACCCCGCCTCCACTGTCCGCTTAATTACCTCCGCCCGATCCGCCTCATACGCGGGGAAATTAAGGTGGGCATGGATGTCGATCAGATTCATAAATTACTTCTTTTTAGCTAGATAATTCAAATAATTTTTTGAGCCGGGCTTAAACTCTTCAAAATAAAAAACTTCAAATCCGTTATCGGCTAATAATTTTTCTAATTCGTCTTTTTGATAGAAGGCGAACCAGCGAGGTTTTCCTACTCCCGAACTTTCGCGATATAATTCACCTTCACCTTCAATCATCCCTAATCCAAACTGACCACCCGATTTGAGAACGCGATAAATT
>CAZMMP010000014.1:0-12131 GCA_964567425.1 uncultured Candidatus Saccharibacteria bacterium | reverse complement strand
CCGGCAGCGGGATCCAGGTAGGATTGGATGCCGGTTCTGGCTTTGGTATTCGCCAGGCACCGGGAGATAACGGTTTAGATTTTTCTTCCGGTTCGTTTTCGGCTGGCACCAGTCGGTTGCACCTTAATAATAACGGCAACATTGGTGTGGGGACGACTAACCCGTCGGTAAAGTTGGATGTGGTCGGCAAAGCGGCAACCAATGATGCCCTTACTATCCGCCAATCGGGTACAGCCGCGCCCTATATCCAGTTTGAAGCGGGGAGTAATTCGTGGTGGCACGTGGTGGATGAGGCGCAGGGGCTCGTGTTCTATACCGGTGCCTATGGCAGCGGCGTAAAAAAGGTGGCCTTTACCCCGGCGGGTCAAATTCAGCTAACCGGCGGCTCTCCGGCGACAGGCAAAGTTTTAGCCTCCGACGATGCGGGAGTGGCTCACTGGGGGGCAATTGTGCCAGCCTATTCGGCCAATGATGAGCGAGTTTTTACCGTGGGAGGATTTCAAGACGCCACCTTTGAAGGAGATGTGACTTGTAGCAATGGGGCGGTGGCCGTGGGAGCAGGATGGGTTGATCCGGTTAATAACGCCCAGGTCTACCCGGTAAATATTTACACCTGGCATTTTTACGGCACCATCCATAATTACTTAGGCCAGGTGGCTAGTTATCGTGCGCGGGTATCCTGTTTTAAATTAGGAGTCACCTAAAGCGCCCAGGAGTTTAGGGAAAAGCTTGAGAATGAAAAATCGCCGGGTTTAAACCCGGCGATTTCGGTTTCCCTTAGTTCACGGGAACGAGGAAACCTGACGCTCCGCTGCTGCGGTCGAAGATGATGGTGGTGGTCGTGGTCGAAGGGGCCAGCGGACCCCCGGTCCCGTCGCTCGAGGAGGCCGTCTCCAAACCCTGGCCACCCTGAACTTGGGCGGCTGCTACTGCGGTAGAGGCGACCTCGTCGCAGCTGGCTCCGCAGTTGAGCCAGAAGGTTGTGGCCAACCCGACCACGATAATCCATTTCCACTTTCTCATTTTTCAACTCCTGCAAAAAAATCCTCCTTGAAAAGTACTAACGCTGGAATCATCCAGCGCCTACAAACGCTACCTGTATTTTACCACCCCAGCACAAACTTTGCAAGTCAAGGGGGTTATACGCAGGTGAGAGTCTCTGTTATTTGTTATACTTTTATTGCATGTGGCTTGATCAGGAGCAATTGAAAAATTTTTTAGCTGATTCAGGCTTGGTGGCTAAGGCTGATCTGGAGGCCGCGTACGCCGCGGGACAAACTCCGGGTTCAAGCTTTGAGGCGGCGCTGTTGGCCTCCGGTAAAATCTCAACTGACGATCTTCGTCGCGCTAAAGCGTATGTGCTCGGCATCCCTTTCGTAGACCTTAAAAAACTGAAGATTGATCGTGAAATTTTGAAACTGATCCCGGAGCCGATCGCGCGGACCCATAATATTATTGCCTACGCGCGTAGTGCTACTGGCCTCGAGGTGGCCATGCTTGATCCGGGCGACCTGGAGGCGGTCGAGTTTATTAAAAAGAGTTCCGGGGGCAAGGTCTTGGTGCGGCTAACGGATCAAGGATCGATCAAGACGGGACTCCTCCAGTATCAAAAAAGCCTTAAGGCTGAATTTGGGGATATTGTGCGCGATGAAGCGGCCAAATTAGCCGGAGGCGAAGGGGGCGAATTGGGTGAAGAAGATTTAAAAAAGTTGGCGGCGGATTTGCCGGTGGTGCGGATCGTGGATAGCTTACTCGCGCATGCTATTGGGCAGAAGGCCTCTGATATTCATATTGAAGTGTTTGAACAGGAGGTCGTGGTGCGCTACCGCATTGATGGTTTGCTCCATGATGCCATGCTCTTGCCGAAGAGCGCCGGCCCGGGGATTGTGGCGCGGATCAAGGTGCTCGCAAGCTTGCGACTGGATGAAAAGCGGTTGCCGCAGGATGGCCGATTTAAAATTGAAACTAATGGGCAGAAAGTATCGTTCCGCGTTTCGCTCTTACCAACCTACTATGGTGAAAAGGTGGTAATGCGCCTCTTGCCCGAAACTTCCAAAGGTCTCTCGCTTGAGGAGGGGGGTCTCCACGGCGAAGGGTTGGAGCGGATCCATCGAGCGTTGCGCCGAACAACGGGCATGATCTTAGTAACCGGTCCGACGGGGTCGGGTAAGTCAACGACGCTCTACACCTTGATGGAGATTTTAAATACGCCGGATGTGAATATCTCAACAATTGAGGACCCGATCGAGTACCAAATGCCGCGGGTTAATCAGACCCAGGTAAAACCCGAGATCGGGCTTACCTTCGGCTCGGGTTTGCGCAGTCTCGTCCGCCAAGACCCTGACATTATCATGGTCGGGGAAATTCGGGATAAGGAAACCGCGAGCTTGGCGATCAACGCCGCGCTCACGGGCCACTTGGTCCTCTCGACCCTGCACACTAATTCGGCGGCGGGTACGATCCCCCGCTTGCTCGACATGGGAGCTGAAGCGTTCCTCATTGTTTCGACGGTCAATGTGATCGTGGCGCAGCGCTTAGTGCGGCGGCTTGATAAAAATCAAGAAAAGTATCGGCTCTCCGACACCGAGTTGCAAAAATTGCGGGCGATTGTTGACCTCGATCGAGTGCTCACGCTTTTAAAGGGCGAAAAGGTTTTGCCGGAAACGGCGAATTGGAACGACGTTCAATTTTACCGCCCGCGTGAGGGGGCGGAGAATGAGGGTTACCATGGTCGGATTGGGATCCATGAGGTGATTGAAGTAAGCAGCTCAATTAAAGAGCTGGTAATTAAAGGAGCAACGGCAAGTGAGATTGAAGCGCAAGCTAAGCGCGAGGGGATGTACAGCATGCTCGAGGATGGTATTTTTAAAGCGGCGCAAGGACTGACGACGATCGAAGAGGTGCTGCGGGTGATCAGCGAATAAAATGAAATTTTCTTACAAAGCGGTTACGGCACAAGGAGAGGAACAGCTCGGCGAGCGCGAAGCGCTGGATCGCTTCGCGCTCGCCCGTGAGATGCACAGCCAAGGGCTAACCTTGGTTAAGGCCGAGCCGGTCGGGCGGCGTCAGTCAGGAACGGCGCTCTCGCGTCTGCGCTGGATGAGTCCGGTGCGGGCAAAAGACCTGATTATGTTTGCAGGTTCGGTTGGTTCGATGGTGGGGGCCGGGCTCTCGCTGGCTCGGGCGCTGGAGGTGGTCGGCCGTCAGGCCAAGAATAAGCGTTTTAAAAAAATCATTGCCGGTCTCTCCGAACGGATCAGTCGAGGTGAATCGTTGGCGCAAGCGCTGGCAAGCTTCCCCGACGTCTTCCCCCCGGTCTTTATCTCAATGGTGGCGGCGGGGGAAGAGTCGGGGAATTTGCCGCAAGCGTTTGAGGTGGTCCGCTCCCAGCTCGCGAAGACCTACGATTTACAGCGCAAGATCAAAGGCGCCATGATTTACCCGGCGATTATCGTAGGGGTAATTATTGTGATTGCTATCCTGATGATGGTGTTTATGGTGCCGAGTCTTACCGCCCTCTTTAAAGATCTTAATGTTGAACTGCCGCTTTCGACTCGGCTAGTCATCGGCACCAGCCAGTTTTTAACCACGCATTATTTGATCGTACTGTTTGTGGTCGTGGTGGGAGGCATGGCGGCTTTTAAGGCCTTTCGGAGTGCGGTTGGCCAGCGCGCCTGGGTCGCCCTCTTGCTTAAGATGCCGGCAATCTCAACTATTATGATGGAGTTAAATGCCGCGCTCACCATGCGCACTCTTTCATCGCTCATTTCGGCCGGCGTGAATCTGGTTGAAGCGCTCACCACCACGGCCCGGGTAGTGCAAAACCAACGATACAAGCTGGTGTTGGCGGAAGCGGAAACGGCGGTGCAGCGCGGCGTTACTCTGTCCTCGATCTTTAAAAGCCATGAGGAGCTTTATCCAGTGTTGGTGGGCGAAATGACAGAAGTGGGGGAAGAGACGGGCAATCTCTCGGGTATGCTCTTAAAAGGCGCTCAATTTTTCGAAGACGAAGTTGATCAAGCGACCAAAAATCTTTCGACCATCATTGAGCCGGTACTCATGGTCTTGATCGGCATTTTTGTCGGCTTTTTTGCGATCTCCATGCTCGGCCCCATGTACTCCTTAAGCAATGCGATTAAATAACATTCGAGGCTTCACCTTAGTCGAAACTCTCGTCGGAGCTTTTCTCTTTATTGTTATCTCGCTCGGGATTTATCAGTCGTTTATCACGGCGGGGAAGTTGGTGGGTGTCAGTAAAATTAAGACCGAAGCCGCGCTCTTGGCCGAAGAACAATTTGAGCTTGTTCATAATTTGCCCTATGACCAAATTGGTCTCCAGGGTGGCATCCCCGCCGGCGCTCTCCCGCGCTTTCAGACCTTTGTCCGCAGTGGGGTTACCTTCAACGCTACCACTACCATTCGCAATATTGATGACTCGTTCGACGGCACGATCGGCGGTTCGCCCAACGATACCGCCCCGGCTGATTATAAACAGGTAGCGATCACCATAAGCTGTGCTAATTGCTCCCTTGCGACGCCGTTTGTTTTTACCACGACCGCGGCACCGAAAAATCTAGAGAACACGGGGTCTTCAGGAGCCATTTTTATTACCGTGATTGATGCCTCGGGGACGCCACTCCCGGATGCCTCGATTCATGTGGCTAATGCCTCCTCCACTCCGCCAGTTTCGATTGATGAAACGACGAACGAAAACGGCCAACTGCAACTGGTCGGCGTACCTCCCGGAGCAAATGCCTATAGCGTAACGGTAACCAAAAGTGGATATTCCGCCGACGGCACTACCCCCATCACTCAAGACAACCCTAATCCCACCAACCCGCCCTTGACGGTGGCGACCGCCCAGGTAACTGCCAAAACGTTTATTATTGATCGCGTTGGCGATCTCCAAATTAGCACCGCTTCCAACACCTGCGCGCCGATTGGGGGAGTGTCGCTCACGATTACCGGCAAACTGATTGGCACTTCACCAACGGTCTACAAATATAATCAAACCGCCACCACTAATGGGAGCGGCCAGCTCAATCTTCCCAACCTTGAGTGGGACAATTATGACCTTAAAGTTAATGGTACAAGTTATGATCTGGCGGGATCCGCGCCCTTCCTCCCTGTGCCGCTGTTGCCGAGTGCGACGCAGGAGGTTAATTTGGTGCTGGCGGCCCACAACCCCAAGGCCTTGCTCACAATTGTCCAAGATGCGGTGACCGGCCTGCCGGTCCCGGGCGCAACCGTGACGCTGAAAAAGGGGACCAGTTACACTAAAGTCGGGACGACCGATCGCGGTTCGTTTATCCAAACTGATTGGTCGGGAGGCTCGGGGCAGGAGCTCTGGACTGATCTTACGAAATATTCGAGCGATGATGGGAATGTTGATACGGTGAGTTCGGCGGGCAATGTGACCTTGCGTAAAACCACGGGCAATAAATATGTTACGAGCGGTACTCTCGTCTCGTCCGCGTTTGATACCGGCGATGATAGTGCGACGACCTATTATAGTTTGACCTGGACGCCGCAAAGCCAGCCCAGCCAAACCGGAACGAATAGTGTTAAGTTTCAAATTGCGACCGCGACCTCGAGTAATGCCAGTACTACGTGGAACTTTGTGGGCCCAGACGGCTCGAGTGCTAGTTACTTTACTACTACGAATGGCAACATTAATGCCGCCCAAGCCACGAAGCGCTACGTTCGATATAAGCTCTACCTCTCAACTACCAATACCAACTATACTCCCACCCTCTCGGATGTCTCGCTGACGTATGGCAACGGCTGTTTACCATTCAGCCAAGTTTTCTTCAGCGGCCTTAGTGCGGGGACGCACACTCTCACGGTTACTAAAGCTGGTTATCAAACTTACAGCAACACCGCTATTCCCATCACGGCCGACTGGCAGAAGTTTATCGTGCCTTTACAGCCGTCTTAATGAAAATGTTTTTCTTTGTCTCGTGGCGAAGCTTTCGGGGATGCTATACTTAACTCCAGCATGCAACGCGGGTTTACTCTAGTTGAGATTTTGGTCGCGCTCGGTATTTTGGTCGCGCTCACGGGAGTGTTGTTTGGCTTTGAACGATATGTTTTCAGCGAAAATCGGGTGCTCCAGAGCAGTCTCTTTGCTAATCAAGATGCTCGCACCGTACTCCGAATGTTTACGGCCGAACTGCGGGCGGCGCAACCGGCGGCCACGGGAGCTTATCCGATTGCGGTGGCCGGGCCGCTTGCTCTTACCTTCTATACTGATTTGAACAAAGACGGCGTTGTCGATCAGGTGCGTTACTTTGCGACTGGAACGAGTGTGAAAAAAGGGATGATTATCCCGAGCGGTTCGCCCCTAAGTTATGATCCCGCCGCCGAAACAATAAGTACGGTGGCGAGTGGTTTAGTGCCCGGGACCACAGCTATTTTTAATTATTACGATAAAAACTATGCCGGCACCAGTTCACCGCTGGCGGTGCCGGTTTCGATCCCGGCGATCCGTCTGGTCCAAATTAGTTTGCCAATTGACGCTGATCCCACCGCACCACCCGTGGCCGAAACCTATCAAACGGAAGTGACGGTCCGCAGTCTGAAAGATAATTTATGAGGCGCACCTCACTTCTTACTCGTGGCTACCTCACCCTCCATGCGCTGGTCTTTGGTGCGATTGGCCTTATTATTGTTGGCGCCATCGTCAGTTGGGGCGCCGTGAGTCAGCGTTCCGCTGCTCTCTTTGGACAGCGAGAAGAGGCGTTTCAAGTGGCGGAAGCGGGTATTGAATATTATCGTTGGCACTTGGCTCATGCTCCCACCGACTTTAAAGACGGGCAGAGTGGGCCTGGTCCGTATCTTCATCCCTATGACGATAAAGACGGCAATCAGATTGGTATGTTTACTCTTACCATTACACCGCCCCCGGTCGGTTCGACGGTGGTGAAGGTGGTGTCAAAGGGCGAAGTGGCGACTGCGCCCGGAGTCTCGCGCTCGATTGAGGCGACCCTGGCCATACCCTCGCTCGCTAAATTTGCCGTCGCGGCCAATGCGCCGATGCGCTTTGGCCAGGGTACCGAGGTGTTTGGGCCGATCCACTCCAATGATGGGATTCGCTTTGACGGCATTGCTCATAACTTAGTCACTAGTGCTAAAACGAGTTACGATGACCCTGATCATACCGGTCCCGATGAGTTTGGCGTCCATACTCATGTTAATCCGCCGCCGGGTAGCGGCGTGGACGAAAGCTATCGGCCCGCTGAAATGCCGCCAGCCACCGTGCCGGTTCGTACCGACGTTTTCGTGGCCGGCCGTCAATTCCCCGTCCCCGCGGTGGATTGGAATGGGTTCACTACCGACCTCGCTAATTTAAAAACCGCCGCCCAGGCCAGCGGGCGCTATTTCTCAAGTTCGGGTCGGTCGGGTTATTTGCTGACGCTCAAGACCAACGACACCTTTGATTTGGCCAAAGTGACTTCGCTGACGGCTGTGCCCGGCAGTTGCGACGATCCCGGCAATCAGAGTGGGTGGGGGAGTTGGAGCGTTAATGCCACGCAAAGTTATCTCACCAACCAAGCCTTCCCCACTAACGGCCTCCTCTTTTTTGAAGATAACGTGTGGGTTGAGGGTCAGATCAACACCGCTCGTCTTACGATTGCTGTGGGCACCTTCCCTGACAGTCCGTCCACGAATAAAAATATTACGGTTAATCATGATCTTAAATACACTAATTATGACGGCCGCGATATTATCGGCCTCATTGCCCAGGGTAACTTGAATGTGGGCATGAATTCGAGCGACACGCTGCGGCTCGATGCGGCTCTGGTCGCTAAAAACGGTAGGGTGGGGCGCTATTACTATGAATCGCCCGGCTGTGCGCCCTACGACCACCGCTCGGCCATTACGCTCTACGGCATGATTGGTACCAAGGACCGCTACGGCTTTGCTTACACCGACAACACTGGTTACGCGACCCGCACCATTACCTATGATGCCAATCTCCTTTACGGCCCGCCACCCTCCTTCCCGCTCACCAGCGATAGTTACCAAGTGATCTCCTGGCGGGAACTCTAGGGCGTGCCCCGTGGCCCCAGACTTTACGGGGTGCTACAATAGCGGCAATGAAACAGAAGCTGATTATCGGGAATTGGAAGCTTAACCCCGATACGGTGCGGGAGGCGAAGGAGATTTTTAACCCCCTGAAGCGTTCGGTCAGCAAGCTCGCGGCGGTGGGAGCGAAGGGGAGTGTGGAGGTCGTGATTTGCCCGCCCGCGGTCTACTTGAGCGACTTGGCAAAACTGGCAGGGGAGAAGATTAAGCTTGGTGCGCAAGATACGTTTTATGAGACGCTCGGGGCTTACACTGGTGAGCTCGGCGCCTCGATGCTCGCTCATGCGGGAGCGTCGTATGTGCTCCTCGGCCACTCGGAGCGACGGCGGGCGGGCGACGCCGATGGGACGATTAACCGCAAGCTCCGGCGGGCGCTCGCTGTTGGGCTCCGACCCGTTCTCTGTGTGGGTGAGGAGCGCCGCGATCCCGATGGTTTTTATTTGCAAACGCTAAGGACGCAGCTTGAAGAAGGGTTGCGGGGACTAAGTAAAAAAGATTTTGCCGCGCTCACTATTGCCTACGAACCAGTCTGGGCGATTGGAGCGGAGGCAAAGGGGAGTGACACGCCACGGGGCTTCTTGGAACAAGCAATTTATATCCGCAAAGTAATAGCGGGCCTCGCGGGCAAGGAGGCAGCGCTTAAACTCCCGGTGCTCTACGGTGGTTCAGTGGACCAAAACAACGCCGCCGGCTTCCTCGGTGATGGCGAAGCTGACGGTTTGCTCGTGGGCCGCGCCTCCCTTGACCCGCAGATTTTTATTGAAATTATTAAGCTCGCTCAATGATGCTTAAAACCGTAGCGGATATCCCAGCTGAAGCCTTGCGGGGCAAGCGTGTCTTGGTACGGGTAGATTGGAATGTGCCGCAAGAGAACGGTAAAATTACCAACGACTTTCGAATTCAAAGTTCCTTAGCGACCTTGCGACTGCTCCAAGAGGCGGGGGCCCAGGTAACCGCCATAACGCATCTTGGCGATGATGGGAGTGCTGATATTACCCCTGTGCGCGAGCGGGCGCTGGCCTTGCTGCCGGGGATTGAAGTGCTGGAGAATGTGCGGCGGAGCGAAGGTGAGCTTGCTAATGATGCTGAATTTGCGCAAAGTCTGGCCAAAAACTTTAACCTTTTTGTTAACGATGCCTTTGCGGTTTGTCATCGGGCACATGCCTCGGTGGTCGGGGTACCGCAGTATCTACCAAGCTACGCCGGGCTCTTAGTCGCTAAGGAAACTGCCGAGCTCTCCCGCGCTTTTAATCCCGATCGGCCCTTTATTTTTATTCTCGGCGGAGCCAAGTTCAGTACTAAAGCACCGCTGATTAAAAAATTTTTAGGCTTAGCGGATAAAATTTTCATCGGCGGCGCCTTAGCTAATACCTGTTTTAAAGCGCTCGGCTATGAGATCGGCCAGTCGGTAGCCGATGAGAACGTTGAGCTGGTAAAGCCGCTCGTCACCGATCCGCGGATCATGTTACCCGCAACGGTCATCACGGTAATCGAAGGCAAAACGCTGGTGCGGACCGCGGCCACCGTTTCGTCTGATGCTAAAATTGTCGATGTTGCACCCGAGACATTAGAAGAGATTACCGATTATATTAAATCAGCTAAGTTGGTGCTGTGGAATGGGCCGCTAGGGAATTTTGAAGCCGGTTTTATGACCGGGACCGAGGCCATGGCGCGAATTATTGCCGAGGCCTCGGCCTATTCTATTATCGGCGGCGGCGATACTATCGCGGCCGTGGAGCGGCTCGGCGCGCTTGATAAATTTAATTTTGTTTCTACGGGCGGCGGGGCAATGCTCGACTTTTTGGCCGAGGGGACGCTGCCCGGCCTCGAGGCCTTGAAGCAAAGCCAGGAGAAGTTTAAACTCTAAGAAATTTTTTAATCTTCTCGGCGTTCTCTTTAAAATCGTCTTTCGTGCCAGTTGCTTCTTTAGGGTTCGGGAAAATCCAAATGTGCGCGTGCTCCACTTCGTCACCCATGATCCGGCTCCAGATCGCCGGTGTGTCAAAAGCTTGCTGGGCAGCGCGAGCGATTTTTTGAGCGGCTTCAAAGTAGGCGCCAGCGTTAGGGACCTCCCAAACCCAGCGGTAGTGCTGTTTAGGGATCAGCTGGACGTGCCCAGGTGATTGGGGATGAATGTCCAAAAAGCCGAGGAAGGCCTCATCCTCATACACAATCTCGGCCGGGATCTCGCGCTTCACAATTTTGCAAAAGATGCAGTTTTCCATACCCCTCATGGTATCATAAGACCCTAATGGCGAAAGCGTGGGTGATCAAACCGGTGGCGCGGGAGGGAGAGCGGGACTTTGAGTACGCGCGCGATCTCCATGACCCCTTCCTCTTAAAAGACATGGATAAAGCAGTGGCGCGGTTGTGGTGGGCGATGAGCGAGGGAGAAAAAATCATGATTTTTGCCGACTACGACGCCGATGGTGTGCCGGGGGCGGCGGCGTTTGCGCTTTTTCTGCGCAAACTGGGGTTTACTAATTTTGTGGTCTACTTGCCGGACCGGCATCTCGAGGATCACGGCTTGAGCGAGCTCGCCGTGCGGCAAGCGGCCATGCAGGGGGTGCGGCTTATTGTGACGATTGATTGCGGCATTGCGAGCGTGGCACCGGTGGCGCTCGCGAAAGAACTGGGGCTTGATGTCATTATCACCGATCACCATTTGGTGGGCGAGGAATTGCCGCCGGCCGATGCGGTGGTGGACCCCAAGCGCGCTGATTGCGAGTATCCATACAAAATGTTGTGCGGCGCGGGTGTCATTTTCAAGGTCATTCAGGCCTTGATCGCGACGGCCGGAGAATTTTTGCAGGTCCTCGGAAAAAATCCCCAGACCATGCAAAAATTCTCCGGCACGTCGCTTGAGAAAGGGGCGAGCGGGACTTTTTCGAGTGATCTGGGGATTGTTTCCGAAGATCCGAGAAAAAAACTTGCTCGCCCCTTCCCGGGAGGTTGGGAAAAAACGTTGCTTGACCTCGTGGCCATTGCGACGGTGAGCGACATGGTGCCGCTCGCGGGGGAGAATCGCGCTCTCGTCCACTTTGGTTTGCGCGTCTTGCGCCGCTCGCCGCGGCCCGGCCTCGTCCACTTGTGCCGCGAGCTTGGGCTTGAGCAAAGCGAGCTGACGGAGGATGACATCGGCTTTTCGGTTGGGCCGCGGCTGAATGCGGCGAGCCGGATGGCCCACGCGAGCGAAGCTTTTGAGCTCCTCGCTACCGCGGACGTGGCGCGGGCTGGGGCCTTGGCGCGCAAACTGGAGGCCAATAATCGTGCGCGCAAAACGGAGGTTGAGCGGATTTTGAGCCGTTTTGCCGCCGCAGAATACCAAGAACCAATCCTCGTAGTCGGTGGCGATGATTGGTTGCCGGGCGTGCTCGGACTAGCCGCTAGTCGCTTGGTGGAACTCTCCGGCCGGCCGGTGTTTACGTGGGGCAAAAATGGCCATGGTTTAATTAAAGGCTCTTGTCGCTCGGACGGGACGGTGAATGTGGTGGCACTAATGCGGGCCGCCAATGCCGATAATTTTTTTGAGAATGTTGGCGGTCACGCCCAGGCCGGCGGCTTTTCGCTCCAGGCCGAGCGCCTACCCGAGCTCGCGCCTCGATTACTGGCCGCCTTCGCGGCGGCGGAGAAGGCGGTGATCGAGACGGAATTAGCGCTCGAGCGCGAGCTTGAACTCGCTGCGGTAACTGCCGCCTTTCATAACCAATTACAAAAACTTGGTCCCTTTGGCCTTGAAAATCCGAAGCCGGTGTTTTGGTTCCGTGCCACGCGCGTGGCCCGGGCGCGGCGCTTCGGCGGTGAGCGCAATCATCTTGAGCTTCTCCTCGAACGCGAGGGGAGTGAGTCGCTCAAAGCGATGAGCTTTTTCCAAACGTTTCCTGATCTTGCCATTACTCCGGGCGCTACCCTCGACCTCGCCGCTACGATTGAAAAAAGTTTTTTCCGCGGTGCCAATGAACTCCGCCTTCGCATTGTCGATCTGCGCCGAGCAGCGTAAGATAATCCGTATGACTAAGCTCATCTTAAATACCGATGGGGGA
>CAZMMP010000013.1:0-12434 GCA_964567425.1 uncultured Candidatus Saccharibacteria bacterium | reverse complement strand
CTCCAGATTGATAACGCCGCACCACTTCGGCAAAATGCATTAGCTCTGGAAGAGTCCAGATAGGATCTTTTTTTCTTTGACCAGCAATGACATTTAAAATTAAATTTGCAGCGATTTTTATTAGTTCTGGAGTTTTTAATTCTTTAGCCGCGTCATCAAAAAATTTGGCGAGTTCAAAGTCGCCGACCAACTGCTCCACATCCTGCTCTTGCAAAAAGCCGAGCCCAGCGTAGCGCGCCCGCTTCTCGTGCGGCAATTCGGGGATGGTGGTAGCTAAGTTTTGGAACTCCGAGATCTCGCTGATCCAGAGTTTGGGCAAATCAGGGTCGGGGAAATAGCGATAGTCGTGCGAGCTCTCTTTCTTTCGTTGCGAGAAAGTAATGCCCTTCACATCATCCCAGCCGCGCGTCTCCTGCTCGACTTTGCCGCCACTCTCGATTACTTCTTTTTGCCGTTCCAATTCATACTCAATCGCGCGCTCGACGGAGCGGAACGAGTTGAGATTTTTGACCTCCACTTTCGTCCCCATGCTCCAGCTAATATTCGCCTCCACCCGCAGCTCCCCCTTCTCCATATTGGCCTCGGCTACGCCCAAGTAGCGCAAGAGCAATTGCAATTCACGGGCAAAATCGCCCGCTTGTTTGGCGCTGGTGATCACCGGTTCGGTTACCAACTCCATCAAGGGCACGCCAGCGCGGTTAAAATCCACCAAGCTCTCCCCCGTCTTGTCGTCGTGTTGAGATCGAGCAGTGTCTTCTTCTAAGTGAATCCGCGTTAGCTCAACCTCTTTTAATTTGCCGCCGGAGACGAGCGGGAATTTGTACTGGCTGATTTGATAACCTTTCGGGATATCAGGATAAAAATAATTTTTGCGGTCGAACTCGGTGAAGTCAGCGAGCGTACCGCCCACGGCCAGTCCGACCCGGAGCACGTGCTCGACCGCCTTTTTATTGATCGTCGGCAAGGTACCGGGGTGCGCCATACAGACGGGGCAAATGTTTACATTCGGCCGCTTTTCGTCCGGGTCATTCTTAGAGTTGCAGAACATCTTAGTCTGCGTTTTTAACTCCGCGTGTATTTCCAGCCCGATGGTCGGTTTCAACTCGCTCATCTATTTAGTTAACTTAAACGAATCAAATATAGCATTTGCCGTGGCTACGTCCTCACTATCTTTTGCTTGAGCTTCTATAATTAAATTAGGAACAACTTTTTTGCTTTTATAGAAATGGTTGGCAACTCCAACACTCCAAGCTTCATCTGTTGATAAAGTAGGGGCTTGGGTATAAATACCAAACTTGGTTCGAAAATCATCAGTATCTGGTCTTCCTATTTCCGGAGAAACTTCAATCACAATGGTATTTGGAGTTTCATACTTGTATTGCCATTCTGCAGGATATTTAAACTCAAATCCGTACTTGTCATTGCGATACGTTTTCCAATTAGTAGTATCAACCGCCGTGGAGGTGGCGGTCGGACAGGCAGCGAACTCGCAGTTGGGACCGGTGCGGCCGACCGAGGAGCCGTCGGGGCAAAGTTTGGCCTCAAGGGTGCAAGCGACTGGACCCGGCATTGTCCCCGGACCGGGGACTGGGGCGGCGCGATAAAAATAATAAGCACTGACGATGGCGGCTAAAACGAGGATCGCGAGGAGGGTTTTTTTGGTACTCATAGGCTCGACTATAGCACATTCCCCTTTCTCTGCCCAACAATATTAAACATCCAATGTTTGATATTTTATACTGTGTTGTATAATAAATAAATGGATGAGTACTACCACGTCTGCAACCGCGGTGTTTTGAAACGAGATATTTTTCTTGACGATCGAGACCGGGCTCGCTTCCTGTTTCTACTACTAACACTGCAATCTCCGGGCCATACCCCTCATAACATTAGTGGTTCGGTTTCTTATTTTATCAAACATCGAATGTTCAATATTTCGGAGCGAACGCGAACCAAAATTAAGACTGGACAAGGGGTCCAACTGAGTAGCTTTATGCTTCGACCAAACCATTTTCATCTCTTGGTTAAAGAAGTACAAGAAGGTGGCGTAGCAAAATATTTACAGCGACTCGGTAACGCTTATACCAAATATTTTAATACTAAATACAAACAGAATGGACACCTCTTCCAAGGTCCGTATCGTTCCGTCCATATTGAAAATAATGACCAACTGCTCTACGCGTCGGCCTACATCCATAAGCACGGGCCGATTGGTTATGAGTGGTCAAGTTATCAAGATTATGTAAAGAGTAATCGTTGGCCTGAATTACTTGGACGCTCACTCATTTTGGAACAATTTACTGATCCCAAAGAATATTATGAGTGGGTCAGAAATAGTACCGCTAAAGAAATTAGTGAGAATATTGAACATCCGATGTTAGATATTTAGAGAGCTAGAGTATATACCGCACCTCTTCTTCTAGCTCCAAACCAAACTTGAGTTTAACCTTTTCTTTGAGACTATCAGCTAGTTTTTTGACTTCTTCGTAGGTCGCCCCGCCGCGGTTAATAATCAAGTTGCCATGGAAAGAGGCAATCTCGAGATGTTCGGTTTTAAGACCCTTAGCGCCAACCTGCTCCAGCAAATAACCCGCCGGGATCTTGCCCTCGATAATTTTAGACTGATCTATTTTTTGTAAAATTTCTGGGGTCGTTTCGCTCACCAATATATTTTTGAAAAAACTGCCGGGACAAGCCAAGCCAGGACGATATTTTTTCTCCCGCGTGGCGATAATTTCGGCTGAGATTTGAGTGAGCGCGGCCGCATCGCCGGGTTGGAACTCCACCTTCACCCGCAACACTAACCACGGCTGGTGTTTAAAAATACTGTCGCGATAGGCAAAGTGAGCCCCCTCGCGACTGATGGAGCGCGGGGCCTTCTCTAGTTTAGCTAAATCCAAAATCTCAACCTCTTTAATACATTCTGAAATAGAGTGACCATAAGCGCCTGCATTGCCCACCACCGCGCCACCGACCGTGCCCGGGATACCCGAGAGCGATTCGAGCCCGGCCCAGCCGCGAGCGAGGGCAAACTTAATTACGTCCCCGAGCGAAGCTCCCGCTTCGGCGACGAGTTCTCGCTCCCCCGCCTCACTGATCCCGGCCGCTCCACTTTGCCATTGGATGACAAGGCCCTGATAATCATCATCGCAAAAAACAATATTAGAGCCGCCAGCAATAATCCGAAACGGGATCTGCGCCGCGGTCGCCTGAGCGACCGCGGCGCTAAACTCCTCCGCCGTTTTTACGAGCAGGTAGCCGAGAGCACGGCCCCCCACACCAAAGGTGGTGTGGGGGGCCAGCGGCGCATCAATCAGCGCCTCGGGAAATAGTGATGATAATTTAGAAGAATTCATCCCGCGCTACCGCGAGGCCGAGCAAGATGCCGGCGACGGCAATAAGGAGCACGGTTTGCAGTATAAACCAAAGCACGGTCAAAAGGAATTAGTCCTCGGAGATAACGCGGAAGTAGTATTGCGTGTTCGGCGCCAAACCTGAAATAGTGACGGCGTGCTGTACGACTTTAGGAGAGACATCAAACGTTGCCGTTGAGACGCTGTAGCCATAATTCGGACTGGCCTGGCCAGAAATGGAGGGGTGGGAGACGGTGTCGTAAATGACGCGACTGGTCGCGGCGCGGTCAGCATGAGTGAGCGAGTCACGCGTCTTCCAGTGAACGATCGCGCTGGTCTGGGTCACGTCGGTGACCGTAATATCATACACCTCCAAGTGACCCGTGCTGCCGCCGCTCACTTGAGTCGAAATCGTTACCGAATCAGAAGCACTGCCGCCAGCTCCCGTGCAGGTTAGCGTATAGGTAGCACTCACCCCCTCGGTAGAGCTGGCGACCACGGTCTCGCTACCACTCGTCGCCTTAGTGCCACTCCAAGCATTGGAGGCCGTGCAGCTCGTGGCATTAGCACTCGTCCAGCTAAGAGTAATGGTTGAACTCGCCATGACCGTAAGGCTGCCATCCTGACCATTCGCCTTGAGATCCACCGTCGGCGCAACGGGATTGCCCCCACCATCGGATTGCACCACCACGGTTACCGAGTCGCTAGCAGTCCCTCCTTGACCTGTACAAGTTAATGTGTAGGTGTAACTTTGACCCACCGCTAATGACGTGAGAGCCTCGCTGGAGCCAAGCAACTTAGCACCGCTCCAAGCCCCACTTGCTACACAGCTGGTAGCATTTTGCGTCGCCCAGGTGAGAGTTACCGCGGTACTGGAACTCACGGTCAAAGTACCGTCTTGATTATTAGCTTTGAGATCAACCGTCGGGGCCGGCGTCTGGGGCTCGGCCGAGGCCACGGTAAATTGGCGACTGGTTTGCTTTTGATGACCCTCAAAGTCGGTAACCATCGCCGTTACCGTAAAAGTACCAGCACTCGTAAAAGTTTTGGCAAACGACTGGCCGGCGGCCTGGTTCCCATCGCCAAAATCCCAACCATACACGTAGGGGGCGGTTCCCCCGGTAGCCGAGGCGCTAAAATCAACCGCTTGGTTTTGGATTAAATTAGGAGTTGTCGGGGCGACAATAGTAATCTCGAGCGGTTCAGTCGCTTGCGGTTGAGGTACCGCCGTTTCCATCTCACCCTCAGTTTGAGCCCAGACCGTACTCACCGTAACCAAAATAGCCGCAATCGCGGCGACGCTTACCAGGGCAATAATCTTATTTTTGGGCATATTGATTTAATTAAAAACTTATTGTTCACTCTCAACTGTTTGCATGAATATTAGGTGAACCATATACACCTACCACATGCCTTAGATTTTGGCAAGGATAAAAATACCCGCGCTGTCGGCAAAGCCGAAGCGCGGGCAAAAGGATCAATACTCGATCCTACAAGCTAAGAACTAAGGAAAAACGGTTACGGAAACTCCCTCAACGGGAGTTAAGGGGATGCCAGTCGCCTCCTGCCACACCTGAAAGTAAGACGTGGCCAGATTAGTTTGTTTGCGCAACAAATCCCCCACTACCACACTCTGATCACCAGTGGTGGCGGTGAAAGGAATGTTCTTTATCGCCGCTCCCGCCGTCAACCCCGCATCATACGGAAGAAAGTGGAGATACAGCGTTTGACCATTTCCATTTTCCACCCGCACCTGGACCGTATAACTAATCGTATCGCCCACATTTGCCTCCGGACCTTTTAAGTTATTCGACAAGGTGGAAGAGCTCCACAAAATCGTAACTTTCAAGACACCCGGTGGCGGAGGAGTAACGTAGGGATTGACTACCACCGTAACAACGTCAGAGGCAGTCCCTCCGGGCCCAACTGCGTCAAGTCGGAAGACATAGGTGCCTGGCGCTAATACTTGGGCTAGAGGAGTAGTAACCCCTTGTAACCCCACCGAACCGTTCCATCCGGCCACGTTCGGCATTGCTGAAGCTGTTATGGCACTGGCATCGGAAGAACCCCAGCTCAAGGTAACAGTAGCCAGATTATTACTGGCAGCCGTCACCTGGACCGGCCCATCCTGGCCGTTGACTTTAAGGTCAACAGTTGGAGTGGGTAGAGGAGGTACGGGGAAGTTGGTGACTACGAGCGTGGTTGTGGCTTCGTTGCCGCAAGCATTGGTGCCTTTGAGCACGTAGGTGCCGTTGTCGGCAATCACCGCCGACCGTTCGGTCAGTGATTTATTGCCGCTCCAGGACCCGGAAGCCGTAAGCGTCGTCGCATTGGCTGTGGTCCAGGTCAGCGTCCGAGTCTCGGGATGAAACTCGAGACCCACACTGACGATCGGGCATTCGGCCGGTGAGGACGTGATCACGAAGGTGAAGACCTTCGTGACATACCGCCCCAGATTACGATCCCAAATTTTGAGAATAACCTGGTAAGTGCCTCCGTGATCGAAGGTGATCGAAGTGACCAAGCCGTACCGTGCCACTCCGTCTGGTCCGATAATGATCACCCGACTAGGATCAAAGTCCCCGCCGACCAAGCCACTGCAATCAAGTGTCCACGAGCCCAAGCCAATCAAAATTGATTTGCTTGGGTCCCATTCCACTCCATTAATGAGCAACTTGCCATCGAGAAAGATAACACTCGGCGTCACTACAATCGTGGGGGACGCCGGCGCCACTTTGACCGTGACACTCACTGGGGCCGACCACATGCCGTCGCGCCAGCCAGCCAGCGTCAATTCGTAATCCCCTGGCTCGGTAAAGGTGTTGGTGTACACCTCATCTTGCCAGATATTGCGAATCGGCCCTTGGGCCAGAACCCACTCCCACTGCTCATAGTGTCCCTCGGCGCTGGCTTTAAACACTTGGCCCACCACGGCTCGAGTCTCGCCGCCAGTGACCACCTGACCCTCGGCATCCACAATATCTGCCGGAGGCACCGACGTGCCACAGCCAGCAAGGGCCAAGAGGAGAACACTGACCCCGCTCCCTCTCATCAAACTCTTCATCGCAAACTCCTTTCGTTTCGAGTATCGTTGCGTCTCTATACCTTGTTAACAAAGACCTGACCAAACCCTGCCAGATATCAGTAAGATTGTCAATAGACTTGCTTACGGCTCCGGTCGGGCTGGCTCATCATCGTCCGAAACTCGCACCTCGTCATCATTGGCATCCGGGGCGGTATAACTATCATCGTCATATTCTAAATACTCCCGATTGGCCACGCGATCGCGCCAGAGGAGATACACCAAAACTAAGATTATTAAAATAAAGAGCGGCAATAACCAGAGATGGAGATTGTCCTTGAGATACGGGAAGAAGCCCGCTCCCAGCCAGCTCCGCACCGTGCTCGCGGTACCGGTAGCCGTCAGGCTAGCCACAAAGGTCGAGGACGCCATGAGTCGGGTTTGAGTGTTGCGGTAAAGCGCCGCACTTCCCTCTTTGCTCCCCTCTTTCGACGGGGAGACCGAACCGGAGTGGTCATAGACGTGCCGCAAGTCGAGATTGTTAGCGGTATCCAAGCCGCAGTAAATGCGGTTGATGGCCAAGGTGGTGGTAATGAAGACGTAACCGGTCGGCTGCATCGGGGTTAAGCCCCACGGGCCGAGCACGTCCTTAGCATGCGCGCGTTGGAAGATCATTACCGCCGTCAGCGTGGTTTCGTCATAGATCCCGCTCACCGGCACATCATAGCCTTGCGAGAGGAGGAAGCGCTGGAGCTTCGTCACCTCGGCCGGATCATTGGCCCGGCCAAATTTGATGTATTTGGTGAGATAGGGATAGACACAGGTGCTAGCGCCAAGCACTTCAGGCGCTGCCGGACGTCGCCGGCCACCACCGCCACCGCCCCCTCCGCCACCACCGCCACCCGTATCACCGGGAAGCGTGGTAAAGGTCCCTTCGTCGGTACCGGGCGTCGTGAACGTCCCTTCGCTGCCAGTCGTCGGCGGCGTTACCGTCGTGCCCCCGCCAGGCGTCCCACTACCAATCTCGTCACTGATGGCAATATCCGCCCGGGCCACCACAGCATGAGACGCAAAAACGGCCCCGGTACTACCGAGGATAATCGCGCTATACATGCTGTACGCAAGAAGTGTGGCCCAAAGGCTCTTTTTTGCCATATCGTTAAACAGAAAAAAATAGAAACGAAAACAACAAAAATGAGCCAGTTAATGTTCAAATCTCTGCTGTTCTTACTAGCACAAAATGAATAAAATGTGAAGGCCGCGCCCTTGCTGGGCGCGGCCGAATTATATGAGACAAGATTAGCGGCTTAGTTAAGCCACTTGTCTTATATGTCTTTTATGGTTGAGCGCCGGTGAGCCGAACCGGAAAACGCACTCGTTCATCATTGGCCGAGAGTCCCGAGGGATTATCTTTAGCGATCACCAGCACCGCCTCGTCAAGGTCGGGAGGGGGAGTAAAAACGAGCGTGGCCGAGAACGCTACCGGGTCAGTAGTCATCCAATTTAGCTCCCCCGAACCGGGGTCTGCTTCAGCTTTAGCGGGAACAACCGCCAACACCTCACCCCCCACTGTCTCCAGTCGTACCGGTAAGCTTGCCTCAAAAAACCAGTTACCCGGCGCCCGCCCCCGAACGATAAGCGGACTGGCCACCAGACCGTTAGTCGCCGGATTAAGCAAGACAACCGGAGAAGTGGTGGCCGCGGGCAGAGGGACCGGAATCTCGGGAGCCGCCGGCGAGGCGGGGGGCTGGAGAGCGACTACTACCAAAGCCGCCAGAGCAACAAGGAGAATCAGCCCGACCAGCAAACGGGGTTTGTTAAGATTATTCATTGGGTGCGGCACTAAGAGTTACTTTGACGACCTTCGTTTCCCCTTGGTGCCAGACTTTAAGCGTGACGGTGTCGCCCACCGCATGACGACGCAATAAGGTGGCCAGAGAGTGGCTCTCGTCCAACTGCTCTCCATTAAGCTCGAGAATAATATCGTTCTCAACAATCCCCGCCTTATCAGCCGGCGAACCGGGAATAACCGCCAGCTCATCGTCGGCCGTGCCACGACGAACAAGTACCCCCCGATCAATCGAAAGATGATTCTTGGTTTTGAGCTCCGGTGTAATTTGAACATACCGGATGCCGAGATACGGCCGAACAATTTTGCCGCTAGTACGAGCGCTCTCGATGGCGCCTTTAAGATTATTAACCGGCAAGGCAAAGCCCACGTTTTCTGACCCGGCCGCAAGCGCCACATTAACGCCCACCACTTTGCCATCAAGATCGAGTAAAGGTCCGCCGGAGTTACCAGGATTAATCGCCGCATCGGTCTGAATGACTTGATCGAGAGGCTCGGTTGCTTGACTCGCTTCGTCTCCCGCCACGATCGAGCGCGCCAGGCCGGAGATTACCCCAACCGAAACGGTATTGCGAAATTCACCTAAGGCGTTGCCGATGGCAATAGCCGTTTGGCCCACCTCTAACTTGTCAGAGTCCCCAAATTGAAGATAGGGGAACTGCGAGCCAGGTATTTTAATAAGAGCAATATCCAATACCGGATCAGCGGCAATTACCTTGGCTGCATGCTCTTTACCATCATTAGTGAAAACGGTGTACTCGGCTGCCGAATCATCCACCACGTGGCGATTAGTAACAATATACCCATCAGCCGAGATCAAAAAACCCGAACCGCCACCGATCGCCTGCTTTCTCACCCCATCTTGGCGGTACTCCGGCACGGGGACAGTGAGGCCAAAAAAATCACCAAACGGGTCGGGAATAGAAAATCGTTTTAAAATCGGGATATTTTTACTGACCGTAATCGATACCACCGCTGGTTGAGCACCTTTAACCGCCTGCACAATCAGGCTTTGATCTGACGTCCCCCCAATCCCCAGTGGTGCCGGCAAGCTTCGGCCACTTTGCGTGTGAGCCACTAAATAGCTAAAAACGCTGGTAGCGGCCACTACTGCCACTACAAAACTGGTTACCGCCGCGATGACCACTACTCGGTAATTTTGTTTTTCCATAGCGGTGATTATAGCATGTGGCCTACCGCGCTCGCTAAATCCATAAAACCATCCCGCACTAACAACGCCGGTAATTCACTGGCGATTTGCGCCGCCAATTGCGGCCCTTGATACACGAGGCCCGTTACCACCTGCACCAAGGAAGCTCCGAGGCCGATTTTACGATAGGCGTCAGCGGCCGAGAACACCCCACCGCAACCAATGAGAGTAAACTCACGAGGCACCTGACGAGCTAAAAAACACAGTTGACGGTCTGCGCTGGTTTGCACTAATCCTCCCGAGACACCCCCCGGCTGCTGACGGGCCGCCGGCACCCCAGAGCGAGTTAAGTTACTGACAATAAGGCCCGCGAGTTTACGCTCAAGAGCTAGTTCAGCCAGAGCGGCGGTTTGCGCTTCAGTCATGTCGGGAGAAAGTTTAAGGAAGAGTGGTTTGCGAGTCGAGATGACTTGAAGACGTTCAAGGAGAGCGCGACAATGAAGCGGCTCCCAAAAAAGATCGTAACCAAGCCGATTAGGGCAACTAATATTGATGGTAAAATAATCACCCAGATCCGCGAGCCGAGCAAAAGAGACGGCATAATCTTCGATCGCTTCATCGAGCGAGCCAATAGCGCCCGTATTAGTGACCGCAATATTAGTGCCGACCCGCATCGTATTCGAAGCCGTCGCCAACGCTCGTCGCAGTCGTTCGGCAATGACTGTCACTCCATCATTTTTTAAACCATAATTAACTTGTAAACTCTTGGACTCCGGTAGACGCCACAGCCGCGGCTTAGGATTGCCCACACAAGGCTCGGCGGTAATTGAACCCACTTCGGCAAAGCCAAAACCGAGCACGCCGAGCCAGGGCACCAGCTCCGCATTTTTATCAAACCCGCCCGCTAAACCAATAGGCGTGGGGAACGTGAGCCCAGCCCGCTCTTGATCCAAGAGCGGGCTGGGCGCGGCTCCCACCACCCAGCGGGCCGTCGCGCGGGCAAAACGAGAAGCCCCCAAACGGCGGCCCAGCGCGATAGTTCGATCGTGCACCGCCTCGGGATCGAAACGAAACAAGAGCGGTTTGATTAGATGGCGATAGCTCGCCCCCACAACTTTTTGCCGCCACATCATTTAAAAATCAGCGGGCGGGCGGCCGAGTTGGCGAACACAGGCGGGGAACTCGCGTCCCCACAACACACTCGGATCGTTGATCATCGTTGCCACCATCTTTTTTTGCAAGGCATAATCATCGAGCTTGGCCCGGACCTCCTCATCCGTAATCGAGTCTGAAAATAATCCGTATTTGATGCCAAACTGTTTGAACGTGCTCGGTTTAAACTGGAACGAATAATACGAAGGTGTGCCGTCAAGATCTTTGGGGTTAACTTTAGCCGGTACGCCCGAGCTCTCGCACCACTCAAGGGCGGCGAGCCAGACTTGCTGGGCATGCGTGAGATTACTCGACCAACGCAACGCGGCCCAGCCATTATTAACGCCGATTGCCGTGAGAACGAGCGCCGCCACGGCCAATAGCGCGGCTACATACAATCGCCAACGCCGCTGAAAATGAGATCCTCCTCGAGCCCGAGCCATGCTCTAGTATAGCATGACCCTTCACACTTTTTTATTGGCCAGCCTTAGGCGTTTTGCCCATGGCACTTCTTGTACTTTTTGCCCGAGCCGCAGGGGCACGGATCGTTGCGGCCCACTTTCGGTTCGGTAGAGGTGGATCCGGCCGCTGGCGTTTGCTGATTACCCTCGCCGATCACTGTGGCGGCCTCTCGCACCTCGCGCAAGGCTTGCGGCGCTGCCGCTTTAACTTCCCCACCGGCAGTGGCAAGGAGCTTAAGCACATCATCAAAAATCCGCGCTTCCATTCCTTTAAACATCGCCAGTCCCTCGCGCTTGTACTCGACCAGCGGATCGCGCTGGGCATAGCCGCGGAGGCCGACCGAGCCGCGCATGTACTCCATCACCTCCAAATGCTCGACCCAATAGAGATCAATGACTTGCAAAATAATCTGCTTGGCGAGGGGAGTAAACTGCTCCCCTAGTTCGGTTTTCTTCCCCGCAATCGCCTGCTCGGCTGCCGCCAACTCTTCGTCGGTCAGATTGCATTCGGCAAAGGCGCGGTCTAAAAATTGCTCGATCGCTTCCGCACCGCCAAAGAGCACTTCGCTCCGGCGACCATAAATAATCTGCCGCTGATGATTCAGTACATTATCGTAGTCAAGCAAGTGCTTACGGCGATCGAAGTTGAAGCCCTCCACTTTAGCCTGGGCAGTTTCGATCGCTTTCGAGATCATCCCGTGCGTAATCGCCTCATCTTCAGGGAGGCCAAAGCGAGCGATCATACTTTTAACTTTGGGGGACGTAAAAACGCGCGCTAAATCATCATCAAAAGAGATGAAAAATTGCGTCACGCCCGGGTCGCCCTGGCGACCGGCCCGACCGCGGAGTTGGTTATCAATCCGGCGCGCCTCGTGCCGCTCGGTACCGAGCACAAAGAGCCCGCCGAGCTGTTTCACTTCCTCCGATTGTTCGGGAGTCGCCATGGCACCGCCTAATTTAATATCCACGCCACGACCGGCCATGTTGGTGGCAATCACTACGCTCCCTTTTTTACCGGCATCAGCGATCACCTCGCCTTCCGCCTCGTGATTTTTAGCATTTAAGATTTTGTGGGGAATGCCTTCGCTGTGGAGATAGGCGGAGACGAGCTCATTCTTTTCAATCGAGACCGTACCAACGAGCACGGGCTGACCCTTTTCATGCAGTTCCTTAACCGTCCGCGCAATCGCTTTTAATTTACCTTGCTCGGTTTGGAAGATGAGATCGTTGCGGTCATCGCGAGCGCTCGGCCGATGCGGCGGGATCGCTACCGTGTCGAGCCCATATACCCGCGCGAATTCTTCGGTACTTGTCTTAGCCGTACCAGTCATACCAGCCAATTTGCCGTAGAGTTTGGAGTAATTTTGGAAGGTAATGGAAGCAAAGGTGCGCGACTCTTCTTTAACCTTTACTCCCTCCTTAGCTTCAATCGCCTGATGGAGTCCTT
>CAZMMP010000012.1:0-12622 GCA_964567425.1 uncultured Candidatus Saccharibacteria bacterium | reverse complement strand
ACTCAAATCTAAATTTGCCCCCTCCGGAGATCAGCCCGGGGCGATTGCTAAACTCGTGGCGGGTGTTACCGCGGGGGAGCGGCACCAAACGTTGTTGGGGGTGACCGGCTCGGGGAAGACCTTTACCATGGCTAATGTGATTGCCGAGATCGGCAAACCAGCGCTCGTGATCGCTCACAACAAAACGCTGGCAGCCCAGCTGGCCCAAGAGTATGCCGACTTTTTCCCCGACGCGGCGGTGCATTATTTTGTATCGTACTATGATTACTATCAGCCCGAGGCGTACCTTGCGCACTCGGATACGTATATTGAGAAAGATGCGCAGATCAACGCCGAGATTGATCGCTTGCGCCACGCTTCGACCCAAGCCTTGCTGACTCGGCGCGACGTGATTATTGTCGCCTCGGTGTCGTGCATCTACGGTCTCGGCAGTCCGGCCGAATATGAAGAGGAGCATTTGCGGCTCTCGGTTGGTGATCGGGTTGATCGGAGTGAGCTCCTGCGCCGTCTCATCGGGATTTATTACGAGCGGACTAATGCTGACCTGGATCACGGCGGACTCTTCCGGGCGGTGGGTAATTCCGTCGAGATTGTGCCGCCCGGTGCGACCGAAGTGTATAACGTGATTTTAAGCGGCGGCGTGATTGATGAGATCGTGAAGCTCGATCCGGTGAGTAAAACCATCCTCGATACCCCTAAGCACGTTTTTCTTTTCCCGGCTAAACACTTTGTTACCAGCGAGGCGGGAGTCAAGCGAGCGATTGCTTCGATTAAAGCAGAGCTCGAGGAGCAAGTGGCCCAGTTTGAGCGCGAGGGCAAACTACTTGAGGCGGACCGGCTGCGGCGGCGCACTAACTATGATTTGGCGATGATCGCCGAGGTGGGGTATTGCAGTGGGATCGAAAATTATTCACGTCATCTCTCCGGCCGCGCTCCGGGCAGTCCGCCCGACACGCTACTCTCGTATTTTCCTCATCACGCGGACGGCTCACCCGATTTTATTACCGTTATTGATGAATCGCACGTGACGATCCCGCAGATCGCGGGGATGTATGCTGGCGACCAGAGCCGCAAGGATAGCTTGATTGAGCACGGTTTTCGCTTGCCGAGCGCGCGCGACAACCGGCCGCTCAAGTTCCCCGAGTTTGAGGAGCGCGTTGGACCAACAATTTACACCAGTGCTACCCCGGGTAGCTATGAGCTCGAGCACAGCGGCACGCCGGTGGAGCAGATCATTCGGCCGACCGGTCTTGTCGATCCGGTGATCGAAGTCAAGCCCATTGTGCCCCGTGAGGGCTACCCCGGCCAAGTCAAAGATTTTATTGTTGAAGCCGAGAAAGAAATTAAGGCCGGCGCGCGCGTCATTGCTACCACGCTTACCAAAAAGATGGCCGAGGATTTAAGCGCCTATTTAAAAGAGCGCGGCTTAAAGGCCGAGTATCTCCATAGCGAAGTGAAGACGCTTGATCGAATTAAGGTCTTAACCGAGCTGCGCAAAGGCAACTTTGATGTGCTGGTGGGGGTTAACCTGCTCCGCGAAGGACTCGACCTGCCGGAGGTGACCTTGATCGGCATTTTGGATGCGGATAAAGAGGGCTTTCTCCGCTCCGAAACGTCGCTCGTCCAAACCATCGGCCGGGCGGCCCGCAATGTTAATGGTCGCGTGATTCTCTATGCCGACCATCCCACCGGCTCAATGGAGCGGGCGATTAAAGAGACCAATCGTCGGCGCGAGCGACAGTTGGCCTATAATAAAGAGCATGGCATTACCCCGAAGACGATTATCAAAAATATTAAAGATATCACTGAACAATTAGAGAGCGAGCGGGAGAAGACGGTGCGCGAGTTGCTTGCCGTTGATCGAGCGGGGGCGAAGAGTGACAAAGAGCTGAAAAAATTAATTAAGGAGAAGGAAAAGCAGATGAGTGAAGCAGTGAAAGCGCTCGACTTTGAAACCGCGGCTATTGTACGTGATGAAATTCGGGCGTTGAGCGGGGGAATGGTTGGGATTGACTCCTAATCTAATAAATAGTACTATAACCAGCGGTCTTTTTGGTCTTTGTCATGGCGTGTGTGAACGAAACTCAATCGAAAACTCTTACTGTCTGGGGAAGGAAGGAGGGTGGTGACCGGGGAACGTAAAACATCAGTGTAGTACTTCCGTAGTTAAGTTAAACAGCCGCAAACGGTGTGGCTGTGACCAGAGAACTTAGGATGAGGAGTGTTGACGAATGAGAAGATGGAAGAGGTGGTTTGGCGTGGCCGCAATGGTCTGTCTCGTGGGCGGCGGCTTTGGCTGGTGGCAGATGGCGCGGGCGGACTATGTTCCTCCCGTGCTGATCCCTCCAGGTACTTGTGTTATTCCGGATTTTCCTCAGTGTGCCTCCACGCTCTGGACTAAGGCCAATCCTTTACCAGAGCCGCAATTGACCAGCTGCGGCTCAAAAGGGGGCTGGAAATGGCTTCGTATGCTTGTGCCACCGTATCACATGGGGTATATCTACGATTACCATTCTTGTGGAAGAAACGGCAGCGGCTGTAACACTTTTTGCCAAGGGGGGAATCAGTCCTTCATGAAGTTAACCCCCGTGGCCAGTGGGACAGTGGGAGCCCTTGTGTCGGATTCTCCTGTTAGCATACCCTGTTATGGGTTGCTTACGTTTGATTCGTCTTGCGAGGACAATACGTTGTATTTCCAGGCGCCAGCACCGATGTGGTGCTTACCCATGGATGAAGTGGATATGCAGTTGTGTGTATCCATGTGTGGATCTTCTGGTTGGACGCCGGATCAGGATCCTCGGCTATTCCCGAATTCCAATTGTCTACTGTTGTGTTTGTCGGGCGGTTGGTTTGGTAATCCTGATCCGTTTCCCGCCACCGATGCCTACGGCAACTCCCCGTGTACCTGCCAAGCTGGTTCTCTTTTAGGGGGTCAGCCTTGCATCATGGGGTCTGTCGTAGCAGGAACGGTAAAGCCGAATGTGGAGTGTGCCGGCCCCGTGGGTCCTCCGGGTGAGGAGTAAGGCTGTTTCAGAACAGTAGTTAAATTCAACCATTCAGAAAGGAGCAGTAATGCAACGAAAGACCTGGTTTGTGCTGACTCTGTGTGGAGTTGGCGTGAGCGGAGCATTGGCTCAGACGGTTCGGGAATCAACAGAAGACAAGATCTTTGATCTCAATTCCATTCTGGGCCCAAGTTTCCAAGTCCTTTACCAAGGGTACGACGCACAAATTCATTGCCATCGGGAAGTTCGCGGTACTGCCAAGGATGATGGCGCCAGCGATGAAGAGTACCGGCTTCGGGCTCGGGAAGGAGATTATTACCTTCTCGATTCGAGCGGCAAGCAAGAGCCTCGGGGAGTAGTGGGAAGGGAGCGGGTGGGCAAGCGTAAGCTGGAAGATGGCCGAAGCTTTGAGATGCACGAAGCGGCAAAGAAAGAAGATCTTTCTAATCTGACCGACTTCTCGCCGCTGCGGGCGATCTACGATCCGCAATACGATCGAGGAGCCTGCAAGGCTGAAAGTGCGATTCCCACCGTCCGGATACCCGAGCAGTGGATTGGAGGAGTGAGCGATCGCTCCTTTGTCCAAGTGGCGCTGTATCCCTACAAATGGGAAAAAGTGGGTACCGAACGGGTGTTCGACGAAGTGTGCGACCATTATCAGGTGTGGTGGGGGCAGTGGGATTATCCGCTGTATCCCAAGGAGTCACCGGGTCCGTTTGAGGAACGGATCAAAAAGGCCCAGTTTGCCAAGGATTGCATTGAGCGCGAAGTCTGGGTGGGTCAAGTGACTGGCCTGCCTCGTCGCTCTCAAGTCTATCGAGGCATACCATCTCAACCGTCTGTTACCATCACGCGCGAAATCTCTGTGGTATTGACGGTGGCTGGTCCGCAAGGATCACAGCGGAAGGTTTTCTTCCCGGGCGACGCTACCAGGATAGTCAAGCGTGCTAGTGGGGTCGTGGAGTTTACCAGTTGGATCACCTATGAAGGGTCAGTCACGCTCAAGCGGTGGGATGACCGAGAGATGTCGTTACTGCAAGGCAGTAAAGATCTGCGCTTTTATCCGGCGACTGGCCAGTGGCGATATTGGAATGACCACAACCAACGCTGGAAGGTTTGGGATGACGATCGCAAAGTCTGGAAATTTGAAGACTAGATAAGGTTCACGCCATGACGTGTGCAGCCCCGAGCGGTTTAACCGTTCGGGGCTTTTTTCTGTCTAAAAATCGGATGGGCAAATCAGATTGACGTCAAGTTTAATTTGTCCTATAATGACCCCAGAGGTGCGTTCCTTTGTTTTTGAAGGAGTAAAGACAATGGTGCGCTGGAGCTTAATCGTCCACTGGCGCCAGTGGTGGAACTCGTTTTGGGATGAAGTGGTCTGGTTGTTTGGTGAAATGAGAAAGAATGGAGAGGAGGGTTTTAAGAAGTGAGTGATGAAAAAGCTCCCGTGCAATTAACGCAATTGCTCGGGAGCTCACTGCTTTTCCTCGTGTTCGTGGTCGCAATCGTTCTTTTTTGCCTGTCGAGCAAGAGCTCGCTTTCGCTTAGCTCGTTCTCGTTGAATAGCGCGGCGTAATTTAGGCACGAGGACGCTAATGGGAGGGGAGGCTTGGCGGTTTTGGTTTAAGCGCAAGTAGTGTTTCACTACCTGGCGTAATCGAGCCCAGATCCTAGTTTTTTTCTTGCTCATCAGGTGGCCAATAATCGCCTCTTCCCCGGTTTCGGTCGGCATGGTTTGCCTCCTTTCAAATCTATTCCCACTCTATCAAAAGCTTGACTTTTATGCTACACTAGTTCGTCTTTTTATGAACGACAAGATCAAAATCAAAGGAGCGCGGACCCATAACTTAAAGAATATTAGTCTCGAGTTGCCGCGCAATAAATTGGTGGTATTTACCGGTCTTTCAGGGTCGGGTAAGTCGTCGCTCGCCTTTGACACTATTTTCGCCGAGGGTCAGCGGCGCTATGTCGAGAGCCTTTCGGCGTACGCGCGCCAGTTTTTAAACACGATGCAAAAGCCGGACGTCGATGAGATCGAAGGGCTCTCGCCGGCGATCTCGATTGATCAAAAAACCCGCTCCAACAACCCGCGTTCAACGGTCGCGACGGTCACCGAAATCTACGATTACCTCCGCGTGCTCTTTGCCCGGATCGGTCATCCGCACTGCCTGATTTGTGGCGAGGAGATCAAGCGGCTCTCGCATGCTGAAATTATTGCGTTAATCCAAGAGCGGCTGAAAGGAGCGACGGGGGCGATCCGGATTTATGCGCCGGTCGTCCGCGGCCGCAAGGGTGAATATTACCAACTGCTCTACGATCTCTTAGATAAAGGCTACCGCGAGGTCTTGGTCGACGGGGCGCGCAAGCGCTTGCGGGAACAGATCGTGCTTGACCGCCATAAGCAGCACGATATTGAGGTGTTGGTGGACGAGATTGAGATCGAGGATTTAACCGCCTCCGCTAAGGCTCCGGCGAGTCAAGGCAAAAAATTGGGTAAGGTGATCAAAGAGGCAGTGACTGATTCAGCCGAGCGGCGCTTGCACGAGGCGGTGGAGCGGGCGCTGCACGAGGCTGATGGTTTGGTGCGAGTAATGATTGGCGAAGCCCAAGAAAATTTTATCGTCTCCGCACGCTTTGCTTGCCCCAACGACGGCTTCTCTTATCCCGAGATCGAGCCCCGGCTCTTCTCTTTTAACTCGCCCTACGGCGCCTGTCCCACTTGTCATGGCTTGGGGACGAAGTACCTCTTTAGTCAGGAGCCCTGCCCCGAGTGTTTGGGAGCACGCTTGCGGCAAGAGGCGCTCCACGTTCGTTTAAACGGTAAAAATATTGTTGAAGTGACCAGTTTTGCGATTGATGCCGCGGCTACCTATTTCGCTCAACTGAAGCTTAGCGATAAAGATAAGACGATTGCGGCGCCGGTGCTTCGCGAGATCAATGCCCGACTTAAATTTTTACTCGACGTGGGTCTTGATTACATCACGCTCGATCGGCGGGCGAATACCTTAAGCGGTGGTGAATCGCAACGGATTCGGCTGGCCTCGCAATTAGGTTCGCGCTTGGTGGGCGCCCTCTACGTACTGGATGAGCCGACCATTGGGCTCCACTCGCGCGATAATGATCGACTCATTACAACGCTCAAGAATTTACGCGACTTAGGCAACACGATTATCGTGGTTGAGCATGACGAGGATACGATCTTTGCCTCGGATTACTTGGTGGATATTGGCCCGGGCGCGGGCGTGCATGGTGGGTACGTGGTGGTAGCGGATGAAACCGAAAAATTGTTGACCGCAAAAAAGAACACTTTTAATTCTCTTACGGTTGATTACTTGCGGGGTGACAAGATGATTGAGCGGCCCGAGGAGCGGCGGACGAGTGAAAAGGGAGCCATTAAGATGCGTGGTGGTAAACTCCATAATATTAAAAATCTCGACGTCGATATCCCGCTCGGGCGGCTGGTAGTAGTCTCGGGCGTCTCTGGTTCGGGTAAATCCACTTTCGTCTACGATATTTTGCATGAGAACCTGAAAGCCCGTTTCGATCGTCGGTACCGTTCTAATGAGACAGTTAACTGCCGAGAATTTAAGGGGGCGGAGAATTTGAGCCGGGCCATTTTAATTGACCAATCGCCGATTGGCCGGACGCCGCGCTCTAATCCGGCGACGTACACCGGAGCGTGGACCTGGATCCGCGAGCTTTTTGCCGCCACTAACGAGGCGCGGGTGCGCGGGTGGAAGGCGGGGCGCTTCTCCTTCAATCGGCCGGGCGGACGCTGCGAGGCGTGCCAAGGTAACGGCATGGTCGCCGTTGAGATGCACTTTTTACCGACGGTCTATGTGCAGTGCGATGTCTGCCGCGGTCGGCGGTTTGAAAAGGAGACGCTCGACGTTAAATACAAAGGGAAGAATATTAACGAAGTACTCCATATGACGATTGAGGAAGCGCTCGCATTTTTCGCTGACATTCCCGCCGTCGCCGACCGCTTAAAAACCCTTGAGGAAGTGGGCTTGGGCTACTTAGAACTCGGCCAATCGGCGACGACGCTCTCGGGCGGCGAGGCGCAACGGGTCAAGATTTCGTCAGAGTTGTATCGGCCCATGACCGAGCGCACGATTTATCTCCTCGACGAGCCGACGGTGGGCTTGCATTACGAGGATGTGAAAAATCTCATCGCGATTTTGCAAAAATTAGTTGATAAGGGCAACACCGTGCTGGTGATCGAGCACAATTTGGAGGTGCTCAAAAACGCCGACTATCTTATTGATATGGGTCCCGAAGGGGGGAGTGGGGGCGGGCGCATGGTGGCCCAGGGGACGCCGGAGGAGGTGGCTCGCTCTAAAGACTCTCACACCGCTAAGTATTTAAGACGAATTTTGCAAAAATAATCCTGTAAAGTCTTGTTCTTGGACAAAAAAAGGGGCCCAACACGGGCCCCTCGTGGTTTGCACGATCTCCTGGATTAGTTTCCAAGAGACATGGTTAGTGTAGCAAAATTAGTTTGGGGGATCAACCAGATACCAAAGAGCGGTTTGGTTCTGCTTTCTTCTTAAACTCGATTCTGCTAATATCCAACCATGAGTTTGGTAGAAAAGCAAATAGCGGAATTGCCGCAAAGCCCAGGGGTCTACTTCTTCAAAAAAGGGCGGCCCGACCGACCCAGAGGCGGTCAGATCCTGTATATTGGTAAAGCCACCTCGCTCCGCTCGCGAGTGCGGAGTTATTGGCGCGAGGATTTAGCGCGGACGCGCAGCGAATGGATCGCCAAGATGATCCCCGAGATCACGAGCGTCGAGTATCTCCCGACTGACTCGGTTTTGGAAGCGCTCATTTTAGAGTCCGCGCAAATTAAAAAACATCAGCCGCCGTATAACATTCGCGAGAAGGACGGGAAAAGTTTTCTCTATGTCGGGATCACGCGCGAAGATTTCCCTCGCGTTATTACCTTCCGGGGGAGTGAGCTGCGGGGCGAGCAACCGGATTCTTTGCCGCCACTTCGGGAGCATTTCGGTCCCTTCCCGCATGGCTCCGAACTCCGCGAGGCGCTCAAGATTATCCGCCGCATTTTTCCCTACCGCACCACCTGCGTTCTGGGACAAGGCAAACCATGCTTTGATGCTCAAATCGGCCTTTGCCCGGGTGTCTGCGCCGGGTCAGTGACAAAGCAAGAGTATGCGCGAACCGTCCGCAATCTTATCCTCTTTTTTCAGGGCAAAAAATCAAAATTAATTAAAACCCTCGAGCGCGAGATGTCAGTCTTTGCTCGGGCACTCAAGTTTGAAGAAGCGGAAGCGGTAAAGAAGAAGATTTGGGCTCTCCAACATATCCAAGACGTGGCGTTAATCAAGCGCTTGCCTCTCGACAGTGCTCGGGGCGAAACGGACACCAAGCTTCGTTTCGAAGCGTATGACATTGCCCACCTTGGTGGCACCAACACGGTTGGGGTACTGGTGGCGATGGAGGGAGGTGAGTTTGATAAAAACAGTTATCGCCGGTTTAAACTTAAGGGCAAGTCAGCTAACAAATCTGATGATACGGGTAATTTGTTTGAAGTGCTCGAACGGCGATTTAATCACCACGAGTGGCCGCTCCCGAACGCGATTATTGTAGATGGCAGCACCGCTCAAATTAATTTAGCTCGGCACGTGCTCGAGACGCGCGGGGTAGTGTTGCCCGTGATTGGAGTGGTAAAGGATGAGCGCCATCGGGCGCGCGAGGTAGTGGGGGATGAAGCATTGGTAGCCGCTCATCGAGCTGACATTATTCGCTTAAATGCCGAAGCCCACCGTTTCGCTGTTGGTTATCACCGTGCCTTGCGTAGCATCATCTAAGGTCGGATGGTATACTGGAGTATGCGTTCGTCCGTTCTTTTTTGGTATTACTTCATCATTCTCCTCATCGTAGTGTCCGCCTTGTTGCTCGGCGACTACTCGGGCATCAATCCTTCAAGTCGGCTATTGTTAGGGTTGTTCTTGGTCCTACTGCTCTTGAGTCCGGTGATCTTTATTTGGAGCAGTAAAGAAAGTTTGTCGGCAGAAGGGGGTAACGCCTCCTCTCGCGCCCTTGAGGAGAAGGTGGCCACCCTAGAGCGGGACAATGAAAAGTTAAAAGCAGCCGATCATGCCAAGAGCGAATTCCTCTCCCGCACCACCCACCAATTGCGCACCCCGCTCTCGGCGATTAAGTGGACCTTTCATATGATTATGAACGGTGACATGGGTGCGGTTACTCCCGATCAGCAAATGTTCTTAAAAAAAGGGTATGAGGCAGCCGAGCGTGTTATTAATGTGATCAACGACTGGCTCTCGCTTGATTACGTTGAGGCCAATCGGACCAAGTATCAAGTGGTGCCCGTTAATCTGCCGGAGGTGATCGATAGCGTGGTGTTTGAGTTTAATCAGCGGCTGGCCGAAAAGCAGCAGCAGCTCACGGTTAATCGACCGTCGGGTCAGCTGCCCTTGATCCCGCTTGATCCGATCAAGTTCGGAATGGTGATGGAGAACTTGCTCGACAATGCCGTAAAGTACACGCCGCAAAATGGCCGGATTACGATTACGATTATCAGTGATCGCCTGACGGCGGCGACCCCCGAGCTGGAGGTGACGGTGGCGGATACCGGCATCGGTATCCCCGCCGCCGAGCAGTCTAAATTGTTTAAACAATTTGCGCGGGCTTCAAATGCGGTGGCGCTGGCGCCGCGGGGTTCCGGTCTCGGGCTCTATATTGTGAAAGACATTATCGAGGGCCAGGGCGGTAAAATTTGGTTTGAGAGTGAGGAGGGCAAAGGTACAACGTTCCATATCACTATCCCTGTTACACCGAATCAGGTATAATCTATAATTAATACATTCATGGACACTCCCCGCACTATTTTGATCATTGAAGATGACGAATTTCTCCGTTCGTTAGCGGCTAAGCGACTCGAGAAAGAGGGTTACAAAATTGCTGTGGCGGTTGATGGTGAGAGTGCTCTTAATGTGGCGGTCGAGACTAAGCCGGCTCTCATCCTGCTTGATCTCTTGTTGCCCGGCCTCGATGGTTTTGAAGTTTTAAAACGAATTCGCCAAAACGAAGTAGTTAAAGCCGTGCCCGTGCTGGTCTTCTCTAATCTCGGCCAGCGGCAGGATATTGATAAGGCCCGCGAACTCGGCGCGGACGATTTTTTGATTAAAGCTAATTTTACGCTCGATGATTTGGCGGTGCGGGTTAACCAAAAGTTGGGGCAGGGGAATAAGGAGGGGGCCGGTGCGGCCGAGCCGGCAGTGGAGCTTAATCCGGCTAATTAAATGGCGGGTGTTCGCGTAGGAGTGGTCCGGGGCGGTCCTTCGAGCGAGTATGAGGTCTCGCTCAAGACGGGGGGCGCCGTGCTGGGGGCGCTCCCCGAGCGCTATCACGCGCACGATATTTTAATTACGCGCGACGGTACCTGGCATTTTGGCGGCCTACCCTGCACTCCCGAGCGGATCGCGCGGCAAGTGGACGTTTTTTTCAACGCCCTGCATGGCGAGTATGGAGAAGACGGCAAGCTCCAGAGCTTGCTCGAGCATTTGGGCGTGCCTTATACCGGCTCGGGTACTTTTGCCTCGGCGGTGGGGATGAATAAGGTGATGGCGAAAGATGTTTTTCGCCGCGCGGGTCTCAAAGTGGCGCACGGTGTGTTGGTGCGGCGCGGCGAGCATGACGACGCGGCTCGCTGGGTGTTTAACAAAGTGCGGCCACCCTGGGTGGTCAAACCCGCCGATCGTGGTTCCTCGGTCGGTCTCTTCCTCGTCAAAACTTTTGCCGGTCTCACCAAAGCTTTGGCCGATGCGTTTGGCGTCTCCCATAATGTCCTGGTGGAAGAATTTATCCCCGGTCGCGAATCTACGGTCGGCGTGGTCAATCACTTCCGCGGGCACGACACGTATGCCTTGCCGCCGATCGAGATCCGTCGGCCCAATGGCACGGTCTGGGGTTATGACGACAAATACAGTGGTCAAATCGAGGAGCTGTGCCCGGCGCCCTCCTTTACGACGCAAGAAAAATTACAGCTCGAGAATCTGGCCATTCGCGCCCATGAAGCGCTCGGTCTGCGCCATTATTCGCGCTCGGACTTTATTCTCTCGCCGCGTGGCATTTATATTTTAGAGACCAACACCCTCCCCGGCATGACACCGACCTCGCTCTTACCCAAAGCCTTAAGCGCCGTCGGTTGCAATTACCCCGACTTCCTCGACCACGTCCTCACCCTTGCGCTCGAACGGCGGTAGGCTAGTATTACGTAGTGAGGGCCTGTAGCTCAATTGGCTAGAGCACCCGCTTTGCAAGCGGGAGGTTACCGGTTCGAGGCCGGTCAGGTCCACCTTGCTATTTCTGTCATTTATGCTAAAACTTTAAGAGGGATAGGGAATACGTATAGCTCATTATCAAAAAGGAGTGCGGGTATGAAACTGTGGTGGTTGGTGCTGTGGCAAGAGAGTCGGGCGGCCACTCGGGTTGCGTGGTTTTGGGGGTTGGTCCTCGTGGTGGGTTTGCTCACGTATCAGGGGAGGCATCACGCACTGAATGGATGGTGGTTGTTTGGGTTACCGGCCATGATCTTGCTCGGCGTTTGGCAAGTGGCTCGTGATTGCCAACCGTTTAAGCGCTACGCTTCTCTTTGGGGCATTGCTCCCGCGGAGGCGTTTCGCTGGATCCAGGTTTTGGAAGCCTTGGGGCAAGCGAATTGGCCGAGGTGGACGAAGCGCGAGTTTGAGCGGTGGCAAAAGCGTTACCTGACCGAAGAAGCTTCTCGCAAGGAGGAGGACGTATGGGCAGTGAACTGATTATTGGGATTGGCGGCCCCGCTGGCTCTGGCACCAGCACTGCCGCTCAATTATTAGCCAAAGCTTATGGAGTCGAGTATTGGTCAGGGGGGAATTCAGTACGCAGTTTTTTGTCTCGCCATGATCTGGAGGAAGGGCAGATTGCCCGCTTGCATGAGCTCTGTCCTACCCTTGATCGGGAGATTGAACGGCGTAATCGAGCGTTTGCCCTCCGCTGTTTTCAGGAGAGCGTGGGTGGCGTGCTGGAGTGTCGCTTGGTGACCGAAGCCCTATGGAATATCCCATTCACGGTTTCCATCCTTCTGCTTGCTTCACCTTCGGTGCGCCACAAACGCATCCACCAGCGTTGCCTTGAAAAGGGAGACGCTAAAACCTTAGACGAGATAGTCGAGGAAACGACGCGACGGGACGCGGCTGATCGAGAGCGCTACTGGCGCAAGTATGGGATCGATGATTATTTGGCGCTGAATCGTTACGAGCATACGATTGATACCGAGCATCATGCGACCCCGGCTGATTGTGTTCGCGAGATCAAACGGCGCTTGCGATTGGCGGCCTAAACTTCCCATCCGATCTTGAGTCCTACACCCCGTTGCTTCAATGGAAGCGCGGGGTTATTTTTTTGTCTAAATTCTGATTTTGCGCTAGGCTAAACAAGTAGTACCGAGGGCCTATAGTCTAGTGGTACGACGCGTCATTCGCATTGACGAGGCGGGAGTTCGATTCTCCCTAGGTCCACTGCTTTTGGATTTTAACTCTTCCTTAAAACTTCACCTTGCTCGACCATAGTGGGCGCGTGCGCAATAAATA
>CAZMMP010000011.1:0-12724 GCA_964567425.1 uncultured Candidatus Saccharibacteria bacterium | reverse complement strand
GGGCCTCGAGGTTATGAGCCTCGCGAGTTACTACTTCTCTACCCCGCAGTGGCCTCACTCTATCAGATCATCCCAAATTCTTCAAACACCGCTCGGTAGTGACCGATGGCCAGGCGCGCCTCACGTTCGGTGAGTTCGTAGCCGCCCTGATGAGCAATTACGTTACGGAGCCGATGCGCTTCCCAGGCTCGATCGAGCGTCCGCCAATCAGCGGGGTCTACTGTTTGCAACCGCTCGCCCAGCGTTTCGCCAGGAAGCTGCATTGTTTTACTAAGCTCATCGAGCATGGCGTCGGCCTCAATAATCGCCTGCTTCCAATCATTAGGATTAGCCGAGTTAGTGTGTTTCAAGATCCGATCCCAAGCTTCGTTACGACGGGGCGCGCGAGCCAGTTCGGCCTCCAGCAATCGCTTCAGCTCATTCGATTCTTCTTTCCGAAGCCTCACCACATCACGACCGAGATAGATCACCCAGGCGAGAAAAAAGAGCGTGAGGAAAAATGAGAGTAAGCGGAGATTAAACCACCCGCTACTCCACCATAGCCACCAATTCTTATCCGCAAAAAAATGATAGACGACGTAAAATAAATATTCGACGTTAAGCGACTGCATGTTCAAAAGTTTTACCTACCGCAAACAGCCGATCCTCGCGGAAATGGGGCGCGATTAATTGCAAACCAAACGGCAACCCCTGATCATTGGGGCCGGAAGGGATTGAGAGCGCTGGCACCCCGGCAATATTGGCCGGGACCGTAAAGATATCCTCGAGATACATTTGGAGCGGATCAGCGGTTTTGGAACCAATGGGGAAAGCCACATCCGGCGTGGTTGGCATCGCGATCACATCCACTGCCTTAAACGCATTCACAAAATCTTGTGTAATTAAGCGGCGCACCGCTACCGCTTTGCCATAATAGGCGTCATAATACCCGGATGACAGCACATAGGTACCGAGCATAATCCGCCGCCGCACTTCAGCGCCAAAATTCTCGCCCCGAGTTTTAGCATAATCCGCAAAGAGCGTTTCACCCGGCTCGTAGCTCCCGTACCGAACGCCATCATAACGCGCTAAGTTGGTTGAAACCTCGGCCGGTTGGAGCACGTAATAGCACGCCAGCGCATACTTAAGATGCGGCAAACTCACCTCTTTTACCTCATAACCCAACTGGCGCAGCGTTGCAACGGCGCGAGTAAAGTTTTGCAGAGAAGGAAAATCGGCCCCCGCCCCCATCTCGGCTGGCGAGAGCACTCCAATCCGAAGCGGTTTTGACTCGTGGTTTGGGGACAGCGCAGCTTCGTGCGAGGTGGCGTCGAGCGGATCGGCACCCTTGATGGTGTTAAACATGAGTTCGGCATCCACCACTGTTTGCGCAAAGGGGCCGATTTGATCGAGCGAGGAGGCCATCGCCATGAGCCCCGAGCGAGAGACAGCACCATAGGTCGTTTTTAAACCAACCACACCCACAAAACTTGCGGGCTGACGGATCGATCCGCCGGTATCAGAACCCAGGCCGCCCAAGGCGAGCCCCGCGGCGACCGCCGCCGCGGGGCCGCCGGAGGAACCGCCAGCGACGCGCGTGAGATCGTGCGGATTTTCAGTGACACCAAAGGCCGAGTTTTCGGTTGAGCTACCCATTGCAAATTCGTCTAGGTTAGCCCGGCCCACAAACACCGCCCCCGCTGCCTTAAGTTTTTTAATCACGGTGGCATCATAGCTCGCTACATAACCCTCGAGCATTTTTGAGGCCGAACTAACCCGTCGTCCCTCGATTAAAATATTATCTTTAATCGCAAGCGGGATACCGGTGAGCGCCGGGGCCGCGCTCCCCTCGCGCTTGAGCCGCTCATCCGCCGCCAGAGCTTGCTCGCGCACATCGCTAAACACTTCAAGGTAAGCGTTGAGCTTGGGATTCTCGGTCGCGATTTTAGCGAGCAGTTCTTCCGCCAGCGCCAGGGCTGTCAATTCGCCGGAACGTAATTTAGTTTGGGCTTCGACAATGGTCATAAGATCTTTTTCACCCGCACAAACGCTCCATCATGCTTGGGCGCCGCCTCAACCAACAGTTTAGTAAAAACACCCGACGCATGAGCCCCCTCATCAGCCCGCAAGACATTCACCGGCAAATGAGCTTCCGCCTCCGCTCCAACTGGCGTTGATTCCACCTCCTTTAATTGCTCGACATAGCCGAGAATACTCGCCAGATCGTGGGTTAACTTCTCGAGCTCCGGCTCGGTTAATTGCAACCGGGCCAAGTTCGCTAGATTGTAAACCTCTTCCCGACTAATCATGCGCTTATCCTACCCTATCCCAGCAATTTAATAAACTCCTCTTCGGTTAAAATTTTGACTCCTAACTGCTCGGCTTTGGCGAGCTTGGAGCCGGCCGCTTCCCCGGCAACCACGTAATTAGTCTCTTTTGAAACGCTCGAGTGCGCCTCGCCGCCTAACGCTTTGATTTTTTTCTTCGCTTCGTCGCGGGTCATCGTAGTGAGCGTCCCGGTGAGCACAAAGCTTTGACCAGAAAATTTTTGGGCCGTTTGGGATCCGGCAGCAACCGGCACAATCCGCACTTCTTTTAATAAGCGGTCAACTAATTTTTTGTTTTCTTTGTCCGCGAACCACTGCTGGACTGATTGAGCGACAACCTCGCCCACGCCTTCAACCTGCTGTAATTCTTCCACACTCGCGCCACGGATTTTTTCAAGAGTGCGGAAGTGATTCGCCAGATCTTCCGCCGTTTCCTCTCCCACGTGATTAATCGAGAGCGCGGTAATAAAGCGAGCTAAACTAACCTGACGCGCGGCCGCAATGCCAGCAAGCAGGTTATCGGCCGAAAGCTCACCGAAGCGCGGCAAGTTAAGCAGATCGCCACGCTTTAAGGTAAAAATATCGGGGAAGCTGGCAACGAGCTGGGCATCCAGCAGCTGGTCAAGCGTTTTCGGACCCAGATTCTCGATATCAAAAGCAGCCTTGGAGGTGAAGTAATAAAATTTGCGCCGCAATTGAACCGCCCCGTGAGCATCAACGCAACGATGAGCCGCTTGGCCGGGCACCCGCTCAATCGGACCGCACGCCTCGAGCTCGGTAGGGAAGACGAACGGTTTCGCTCCCGCCGGCCGCAACTCGGGCAGTACCGCAACGATATCAGGGATAATATCCCCCGCTTTGCGAATGATCACCGTATCGCCTAGCCGCACGTCGAGCCGCTTGATCTCGTCCTCGTTATGAAGCGTAGCCCGCGAAACGGTCGAGCCATCCAAAAAGACGGGCCGGAGCTTGGCGACCGGCGTTACCACCCCGGTACGTCCCACCTGAAAGAGAATTTCCTCCAAGACCGTCGTCGCCTCCTCGGCTCTAAATTTAAGGGCGATAGCAAAACGGGGGGCCTTGCCGGTATAGCCAAGTCGCTCTTGTTCGGCTCGCTTGTTTACTTTCACCACCACGCCATCAAGGCCATAGGGCAAGCTGTCACTTTTTTCTTGCCAGTCCTGCCAATACGCAAGCACGGCCTCGGGGGTGGCGCACTGCTTAAAGTGTGGATTAACCTTAAACCCGAGTTCGCGCAAGAGCTTCAATTCTTCTTCTTGCGTCGCGGGTAAATCAAAATCAGCTTGGGCTAAGTCGTAGATAAAGCTATCAAGCCGGCGCGAGGCCACGAGCGCCGGATCGAGCTGGCGAATTGAGCCGGCCGCCACATTACGCGGATTGGCAAAGCGAGGCAACTCGGCCCGGTCGCGCTCCGCGTTAAGCCGAGCAAACTCTTTTTTGCTTAACCAGATTTCACCCTCCACGATGACGCTCACTGGTCGGGTAAGCGTGAGAGGTACCGACTCGATTGTCCGAACATTCGCCGTCACCTCTTCGCCCACACGACCATCGCCGCGCGTGACCGCGCTTACCAACTTCCCTTTTTCGTAAGTTAAAACAATTTTAAAACCGTCGATTTTTAATTCAGTAGTATAACTCGGCGCTGCGCCACCCAATCCTTTAACTACTCGAGCGTGGAATGCTTCAAAATCTTCCGGCGTAAACGCGTCATTAAACGACCACTGGGGTACCGCGTGAACCACTTTCGCAAACTCGGGCGCCGGTTTCCCGGCCACTCGTTGCGAGGGCGAGTCAGCGGTAACCAGTTCAGGAAACGCGGCTTCCAGTTTAACCAATTCGTCTTTCAGCGAATCCAGCGCCTCGTCGGAAATACTTTGCCGATCGTGGACATGGTATTCCGTGCGATGAAAGTTAATCAGCTCGCGCAGTTTAGTGAGGCGTTGCTCGGCTTCCCGTTTCGTCATAGTTGTATCCTACTCTCCGCTGGCCGCTCCGACAACTGCTATTGGCTGACTGATACCAGGCCGCGTTCAACAATACGAGTAAGCGGACCGGCAGCCGGACAATTAGTGAGATCGCCCAGGTTGTAGCCCTTAACCGTAATGGTGGTGGATTTATTGAGCGTCCCACCGCTTTGCGGAGCTTGGTTTTTTGCGACGGTCACCAGCGCGCAGGCATCCCGTTGCGTTCCGCCATCGGTAATCCGGTAATGGACCGTAAACGACCGCGTAAAGACATTCCCCCCTCCATTCACCGTCTTAACCGTACTTAGCTCATAGCCGCCACACTGAATCGGCATATCCCCCAAACTCACGCCCTGAAAGCTCCACTCATTACCGTTGCCGCGTGACGGATCATAGGAGTAGTACCCAAAGGGCCGACTCTCGGGAGGCTGCCGCAGATCCGAATCCCAATACTTCGCGCAGTTACGAGCGCTATCGGCGGCAAAAAAAGCAAATTCGGATTCGCGCACAATGCCGGAGAGGATCAGTTGCCGATAGCTAATATTCAAGAGCACTAAGCTGACGGTGAGCACCACACTCACCATTAAGACCGCGAACAAAATCACGACTCCCTGTTGGGCTGAAAATTTATTCGGCATAAATGTAGCCAATCATCGTAAAGTGTTGGGGCAGGGTTTTATTCTTCCACCAGACGGTCACGGTAATCTTTTTACCAATCTCGACCCCGCCATCGGTAATGCCCGAGACCTCGGCGCGACGCTGAAAGGCTCCCGGACCGGTGGGACTGTTCACATAATACCCTGCTGAAGCATTATAGTTCAAAAAACAGCCCTGGGAATCAACGCACTCTCCCGTCAGAATATCACCTGTCGCCGGGTCGATTTCAAGCTGGGTATCGTTATTCTTAAATCCCGTGTCCCACGGATCGCCCACGAGAATATTGCTATCGCGGCGATTAATAATCGTCTCGATCGCTTCCTCGGCCAAAAAACTAGCGGTAATCTGGTTTTGGGCATACAACCCATCGGTAATCCCTCGCGTCGCTACGATCAGGGGTCCAATGACGCCAATCATTAAGATGCTGGTCGCGACCAGAGTCTCGAGGAGAGTAAAGCCGGAATGTAAACGAGAGGAGAGCATGGGATTATAGGCGTTCGGATACTAATGTCTCTATCTGAAAGGGGGCCGTCAATTGGCTCGAGCTAGCGGTGCCGTTAATACTAATGAGGACTCGGGGAACCGCCGTGGCCTCGACCGTAAAATTAAGCTTTTGGACCATTAAATTATCGACCGTGATCGGTTGCCAGCCATTGGCGAGCGTCCAATACTCAAGGCGTTGATTCCACACCCGATATCCTACGGTTAGCGTCGGATTGGGCGGATTCGTCGTCGGCCACTTTGGAGTTTCAAACGCGATGGCTTGGCCGCCGGTACAGCTAGCTCCCACTCCGAGAGGAATTGGGGCGGTGGCCGGGGCAATGCAGCGGTAGTTCTTTCCTTGCCGCATTTTAAAACTCATACTGTTGAGCGCAAAGTTTAAACTATCGGTTACCACCTTAAGCGCCTGCGCTTTTTGGTTCACGCGGTTGGCAGTCAAGAGAGCGCTCGTGGCTACCAAGGCCACAATCGCAAAGATACTCATGGCCACCATGATTTCGATGAGGGTAAATCCGCAACGTGAGGGCTTGATCATGGACAAGGATTAGGAATCGCCGGATCAACATAAATATGTCCGGTGGACCAAACGTTAATAGCACGACACTGGATCGGAAGCGTCGTTGTTTCCAAAATTATTTTAACGTAGTCGAAACTCCGCGCGGTCGACGCTCCCCCATTGAAACTGCTGTAAAATTTAGCATCCGTACCGGGCCGAATAAAGGTAATATGGAAGTCGTTGACCCAGTTGCCGCTATTCAGAAAGACGGTGCTAGAATTCGCGCCTTGATAGCCCTCGATGCTCTGCAGCACCAACCCGCCACTAAAGTTATACTTCTCGACACATTCCGTGCCCGAGGGACAGGTGGTGTTGGGGCTGGTATACACCGAGTTGCCGTCCTGATCCTGGAATAACTCCATCACCGTTGACCGATGGTCAAATTTGCCATTGTCCCGAAAATAAATACCATACGAAGGGAATTTGCTTGCCGTGGACGCCTGGCGCGTGCCCGCTCCATACACCTGAGCCTGACGAATCACCGTCGCCACTTCTTGCGCCGTGAGATCAAGCGAGGATTTGTTGCGAAACGCGGGCAGATTGGCCAGCACAATACCAGTGGCAATAACGAAGATCGCCACCACCACCATCATCTCGATCAGAGTAAACCCGGATTTAAAAGAAGGCGAAAACATTGAAGTTAAAAAAGAGGGCGAGCCATAATCCCCAAATAATAAACGGCGCGAACGGCAGGGCACTCTTCATTGTATATGATTTGCGTCGCGAGAACCACAAGAGGCCTACTCCCACAATCGCCCCCGACCAAAACGCGATCGCAATCGCGGAGATACCCAGCTCTGGCCCCGCCAAGAGCCCCACGCCAAGCGCTAACTTGCCATCGCCAAAGCCGATGGCGCGACCGCGCGACCCGAGCCACAATAACCAAAAGAACGCGGCCAAACCGAGGCCGGCCAGGGCGTTGGGGATGAGCGAGCCGCCGAGTACGGCGGCGAGCGCCGCGATGGCGATGAAGGCGAAGGCGAGCGGATCGGGGATAATCTGGTGGCGCAAATCGTAGACGAAGATGACCACGAGCACCGCCATCGCGGCGAGATAGAGCCCGGTCAGAGGTAGCCGTAAACCAAGTCGCCACACCAAGAAAAATAAAATACCTGTCCCGAGTTCGACCAGCGGATACTGCCACGAGAGTTTAGCTTTGCACTTGGCGCACCGAGCTCGTTGAACCACAAAGCTAACTACTGGCAATAAATTAAACCAGCGCAAGACTTTGCCGCAGTGCAGACATCGCGAGCGGCCGTTAAGGCCGCGACCGGTGTTGTAGCGATAGATGACGACGTTTAAAAAACTCCCGATCACGAGCCCGAGAAGGAAAACGAACAGTGAGTCGAGTGAAGAAATCATATAATCATCCTATCAAATTCTTTATTTTTACCGAGGGGAACCCTCGTTTTTGTTTAGCGTTAGCCAGTTAATTAAATGATCGCGATACTCTTTCGTGTTGACCGCTAAATAATTAGGGAAATTTTCTCGGTCGACGATAGTGGATTCAACCTTATTGATAGTGGTAGAAGATTGCGGATTATAGAGCCGACAACTTGAGTATGGATAATCAACCACATACCGATAAAGTTTTTCCGTCATCTTGCCCGACAAAATTCGCTCGCGCCAATCAGTCATCAGTAGTTTGGTAGGATTAAGGTGGATATAAGAAAAGAGGTACTGCAAATACTCGTCGTCAGTAGCATGTTCAGCTTTAAAAACTCCCTGCCACAACGCTCCCTTCCGTTCGTTTTTTGTATTGAAATACATCGAATAACCGGTCTGCAATTTAAGCATAAATTTAGAAATTCCCCCGTCTTTAATTTCCCGCAACAAAAGGTGGAAATGATTAGGCATCAAGCAATAACAGCCAATGGCCACCAAACTTTCGCCTTTCGGGTGCTGGAAAAACTTAACCGAGGACTCCCCTCGATAGAGACGAGCCAGATTACCCCAATGGATCGGCTCGACGGTATTAGCCAAGTAGAGTAACGTGGTAAATCGGCGATAATCCCCCGCCGTTAAAAAAATTTTTCGTTTATCGACACCGCGATTATAAACGTGATAATACTCGTTGACTCCAAAAGATATTTTGCGTTCCATGTAATCTAAACCGTCTAAACCGAGGGGAACCCTCGTTGTTGGGAGGTTAGTATAGCACAGATGGGGTTATGAGCAGCGGGCGGAATCGGTGTCCTGCGTCACCGCTTCGGTGGCCGTGCCCCAACTGGCTTCCTTAGAGATACCGGTACTGTCCACGCAAAAGTAATTGCCTGCATTTGCCGGGTTAGGCGCACTCACCGCCCACGAACTACCCACATCAGTATTGCTTACCTCATCACTGGTACCAACAGCACAGATCGTTGCCGCGAGATCGCCGCTTAATTGCGTATTCACTCCCGCAAGCAAGGCCATCAGATTACTGGCGGCCCCACTATCAAACATCGTGCCCAACTGATCGGTAGTGGGGCAGGGCGCAGCGGCAATGGCTGCGCCATAGGTATGATTATTGTCCGTGAAAAACAAATCAGCTTGTGAGCGCATCCCACCCAACTCTCCCTGCACGGCGGCCGCTTTGGCCTTGTCCCGCGAGATACCGAGAGCCACAAGCACAATACCCGAGAGAATACCGATGATCGCGATTACCACCAGCAATTCAATGAGCGTGAAGCCTGTTTTATTTTTCATGATATCTAAATTATAAACCGTAACTGTAGCCAAACACAACAACACCCCCGCTTGGGGGTGTTGAATAAAAACCAGTGACGTTACACTAGACTCCGTCGCACTGCACATCGGTGCTACTGAGGCCAGAGGCAATGTCCGTAGCAGCAGCCGTCGTGGTGGTAGTAGCGGTACCACGACTGTCGATGCAGAACTTAGTACCATCTGGGAGATCAGCGGCCACGCCCCAGCTAGTTACCGAGACACCCGTTGCCGCATCACTACCGCAAGAGATCGTCGCTCCTTGCGCTTGAGCCGCAGTGATCAAATTCTGGAGGCCACCAGTTGCCGTAGAAGTACAAATGTTAGCCACATATTTACCACCCGTATCCGCACCGAGCTCAGCTTCCGAGCGCATCGAGGACATGCTCGCGCGAGCCGAAGCGGCACGACCCTTGCTGCGGGCCGTACCCAAACTGGTGAGCACAATGCCCGAGAGAATACCGATGATCGCGATTACCACCAGCAATTCAATGAGCGTAAAACCCTTCGAATAAACTTTCTTCATTTTAACAATATTGTTAACTGTCTTTCGACCTGACTTTATAATTATAAAGTTTTCACTTTATGCGCTTAATTATAGCGCACCCCGGAGCTCAAGCAAATGCGGCCCCTGAATGGCTGTGGATAAGGCTAGAACCCGCTTGCCAAATTGTAAATTGGCATGAGGACTGAAACGAGCAAGAAACCGACCCCTAATCCTAAGAAAACGATCATCGCCGGCTCAATTAAATCCACGAGCGTATCAACCGCCGTATAGACCTCCCGGGTGTAGTAACGGGAAAGCGTGTCGAGAATATAGCCCAGCTTGCCGGTCTCCTCACCCACCTTGATCATCTGGATCATGATCGCCGGCACTTCTGGATACTTAAACATCACACTGGAGATCGATTGGCCACCCTTCACCCCTTCGGCGGCCGCTTTGAGAATCTCCTCAAAGATGTCGTTCCCGACCACATCGGCCGTGATCTCGAGTGCTCGCACCATCGAGATGCCGGAGGTTAACATCGTCGAGAGATTGTCCGCAATCCGCGAGAGGTAGAGCTTTAGATAAAGCTCTTTGACATAGGGGGTTGAAAGTTTAAATTGCGCCAGCGAGCGCTTCCCCGCCTTAGTCCGCAGAAAGCGCGCCAGCAACCAACCAACGCCCACCACTAAAATAATCAAAATAACCCACGAATGGACAAAGAAATTGCTGATCCCGATCACAATTTGGGTATAGATCGGCAGGGTCTGTCCGGTCTCCTGGAGAATCACCGAGAGCTTCGGGATTACGAAGACGAGCATGAGGACCATTACCACTACAAATGAGAGAATGACGAAAGCAGGATAAATGAGTGCATTCTTGGCTTTGCCGGTAAGCTCATGCGAGCGCTCAAGATAACCGGCCAAATAGGTAAAGGCCTCGGACATCTTGCCCGACTCCTCACCTGACTTGACCATGTTGACGTAAAAGTCTGAAAAAACTTCTGGGTGTTTAGCAATCGCAATCGAGATTAAGACGCCCGAATTAACGTCGTCAGCCACTTCGGTCAAGATGTGGCGCAGCGTCGGATTCTCCGCTTCAGAAGCAAGAAGGCGAAACGAGGTGAGGGCTGAAACCTTGGCTTCAAACAAGGTGGCAATTTGGCGGGAAAGGAAAACGATGTCTTTCGTTTTAACCTTGCGATGAAGCGCGAACCGACCAAAGAGGCTCTCTTGATCAGCTGGTTTAACATCCAAGATGACGAGCCCCCGCCGCTGGAGCGAGTTGATCGCGAGATCAATATTGGGGGCCTCAATCTTCCCCTCTTGCTTGTGATTATCTTTGTCTGCCGCTTGGTATTTGAAGAGCATAATGAAAGTTTAGAGGAGCCGGTCAAGCGCCTTAGGGTTAATCGAGTAGCGGTAGGCCATCTCTGGCGTAATCTCCCCGCGGCGAACCAGCTCCGCCAGCGAATGATTGAGATTGATCATCCCCTCCTCAATGCCCGTCTCAATCACCACATCCATTTCGGCGGTCCGAGCCTCGCGGATCAAGTTGGCCACCGCATTATTGTTGATCAGGAGTTCATAGGCCGGGATGACGCCGCCCGAAACGCGCGGCACCAGCCGTTGCGAAAAGATGCCGATGAGCGAGCTCGCCAATTGGACGCGGATCTGATTTTGCTGATTGCCGGGGAAGGAGTCGATGATGCGATCGATGGTTTGGGTCGCGGAATTAGTATGAACGGTGGAGAAGACCAGGTGACCGGTTTCGGCCGCGGTCACGGCCGTGGCGACGGTGTCGGGCGTCCGCATCTCACCGAGCATGAGCACGTTCACGTCCTCCCGGAACATCGCCTTAAGACCCTGACTAAAGTCCGGGGTATCAAAGCGCACCTCGCGCTGATCAATAATCGATTTGTCATTATTGAACAAATATTCAACCGGATCTTCGATCGTGAGAATATGCTCGGCCCGCTCATGATTAATCATTTCCACCAAGGAGGCCAGCGTGGTGGACTTGCCCTGCCCGACCGGCCCCACTACCAAGAAGAAGCCTTGCTTACGCCGCGCAAAATCCGCTAATTGGGCCGGCAAGTTAAGCTCTTCAAGCGAGCGAATTTTGCTGGTAATGAGGCGAAAGGCCGCCCCCGCAAAGCCACGCTGGTAAAAGAGATTGCCCCGGAACCGAGCACCCTCCGGAGTAGTAAAGGCAAAATCCAGATCCTTGTTTTTTAAAAAGAGTTCTTTATTTTCTGGACTAAGCACCTGACCCACCAAGCCGAGCACATCATCGGGCGTGAGCGGTGCCTTTTTGACGATCGGGATCAAGTCGCCCGAAACGCGGATCGTCGGATGGCGACCCACGGTAAGGTGGAGGTCGGAAGCTCCCTCTTTAACGACGATACTGGTAAGATCAGCAAATTCGGTTTGGTAATCAGGCATGGTGTTTTTTATGATTAACAATATCAAGCACCTTAGCGACTACTTCGGAGGGTGTCGCCGTCGCTTTAATAATATAGCCGTCTACTCCGAGCGAGAGTCCGTGCTCAACATCGTCCTTAGAGCCCAGATTAGAAAGAATCACAACGGCCGCATCGGTAGTTACCCCCTGTTCCTTAAGCTTGGCTACGAGCTCAAACCCGTCGATGTGAGGCATCAGCAGATCAACTAAAAAAATATCGGGCCGCAATCCCTTCTCCACCTGATCCAGCGCTTCTTCGCCGTTCGCGGCCGTAGTAACCTCAAACTTCTGCTCGCCAAACTTAAGCGAATACATATCGAGCAAAAACTTGTCATCGTCTACTACCAAAATTTTGTAGGGAGTAGCAGGAGGCATATGCCTTTAATGATACTACAGCTTGGCCACCTCTTCAAAAGGAATTTGGCCGGCAAAGGCTTTAAGGAGCGCGTCCTCGCGCATCGTCATGATCCCCTTTTGCCGCGCCAGTTTATACACATCATCTTCTGACGGAGTCTTGAGGAGTAGGCGCTCAAAGTCGCGATCCATTTCAATCACCTCAAAGACCGCCATCCGGCCGCGCGTACCGGAGGGGCAGGTCGGTGAGCTCTGGGCCCGGTAGACATTGCTCGGCTCTTTAATCTTCTCACGTACGGTTGGTGGCATCTCCTCGAGATATTTATCCACCATCGCTTTCATCGCCCCGTCAATCGGTACCGCCTCTTTAGACTCCTCGCAGAGCGTCGGTACCAGGCGCTGACCGATGGCGAGGATAAGAACGGCGGCAATAAGGTACGGGTCGACCCCCATATCAATTAAACGCGGCATCACGCCGGCGGCATTGTTGGTGTGGAGCGTCGAGAGCACGAGGTGACCCGTGAGCGCCGCCTGGACGGCAAGCTTGGCGGTCTCGCCGTCACGGATCTCGCCGACCATGATGATGTCGGGGTCCTGGCGAAGAATACTACGCAGACCGTTGGCAAAGGTATAATCAATCTCCGGCCGCACTTGAGATTGGCTTACTCCTTCGATTGAATACTCCACCGGATCCTCGAGGCTGACCACATTA
>CAZMMP010000010.1:11876-14687 GCA_964567425.1 uncultured Candidatus Saccharibacteria bacterium | reverse complement strand
GTACCCTTGCTTCGAATTTCTGGACCCAAACGCTTGCCGTTTGGGTCCTTTCTCGTCTAAAATTATCTTGGCTATTACAATCGGTTCGCCAGTGGGCGAATAGCGATTTGCCACAGTAGTTTTACGGAAACTGCCTGCCGCCTGCTGGTGAGTAATGCTCTTCAATAAGAGCTGGCTTCACACTTTGCCTCGAATGACGAGGATAACTCAAATGGCCTATCAGCTATTGGTGAATAGGATGGCAGTCGGCAGATTACGAGCGCTCTCGCTACTCGGACGGCAACGTGCCGAACGTGAACTGGAACGCCGACAACCGCAAGGTGCAGGTGAACTGGTACAACCCTGACAACGCCAACCCGAACCTTCGTGCTCGTGCAGAAGTCTCCGCGCACTATTAAAGAGCCTCACGGCTCTTTTTGCGTGTACTTGATCCAGCCGGTCGTCATCCGCGACAGTTCCTGCAAATCAAGCACCAATCTGACATATTGTGGCTCCTCAATAATTTTCAATTCTTGTTCAAGACGGATTAACCGTTTCAATAGTTCAATCGCGAGGCGAGTCTGCTCCAATTTCGGCAGCTTACGCTCGCGCGGTAAAAGCGCGGCCTCGATGGTAGTGCTTAAAATCTCAATTCCCAGTTGTTCAATTTTACTATGGAGTCCAAAGCGATCGCGTTTGGGGATTTTGCGCCCCAGCTGATACAAAGTGGAGTATAATTGGGTTATCTTATGAACAATCGGGAGCTCGAAAGCGTCGGGGGGGGGGTACACTCATGGGGAAGAATTTTTGCGTTTAACTTCGTTTAATAATCTGTTGGCGGGCTGGAAGGAGTTTCGGCGCGGCAAGCGAGGCAAGCTAGATGTTGCGGCATTTGAGTTTAATCTCGAGGATAATTTGCTCGAACTCCAGCATGCTCTTCGGTCGCAAGCTTATCAGCCTGGTCCATATGTGCGATTTTTAGTCCGTGATCCAAAACCCCGTGTTATCCACAAGGCTTCGGTGGCTGATCGGGTGGTTCATCAGGTGGTGTTTCGCTCACTTTATCGGCGATTGGATCCCTATTTTATCTATGATTCATATTCTTGCCGTCGACGTAAAGGAACTCACGCCGGAGTTGCTCGACTAGAAACTTTTATCCGTCGGGCAAGCGTTAATTATTCGCGTTCGGCCTGGACCCTTAAATGTGATGTCCGAAAATTTTTTGATTCGATTGACCAAAACATTTTACTAACTTTGCTAAAGCGGCAAATTAAAGATCAGTCAATCTTGAAGTTGGTGGAGTTGATCATCAACAGTTTTGAACATGTGTCCGGTCGAGGTTTACCGCTTGGTAATGTTACTAGCCAACTATTCGCCAATGTTTATCTTAATGAGTTTGACCAATTTGTAAAACACGAGCTTAACCAACACTGGTATCTGCGCTATTGCGATGATTTTGTCATTGTCGGACGGGATAAAGATGAGTTGGCGGCTCTGGTTCCAATAATGGCCGCTTTTCTTCAAGATCAGCTTAAGCTCACTTTGCATCCAAACAAAATTATCCTCCGTTCAGCTCGGCAAGGAATGGATTTCCTGGGTTATATTGCCCGGCCCCATCATCGCGTTTTGCGAACTAAAACTAAGCGACGGATCATTGGCCGGGTCTCTCGTGGCGTCTCCGAAGCAAGTTGGCAATCCTATCTCGGTGTTTTATCCCACTGCCGTTCTTTCGGGATACTTCAAAAATTATTGGCGGTTAAGAAGTAAAGTTTGTGGCGGACCTTGTTTTTCACTAAAAATTTGTTAAAATCACGTCATGTCCAACGCTTTAGAGTATAAAATCGAATATGAAGTGGATAAGGATTCCGGGCAGGTGGTGGCCACGATCCCGGAGCTTAATCATCTTTCTTCGTTCGGTGACTCGTTTGCCGAAGCGGAAGCGAATGTCCGTGAGGCCGCGCTTGGTTATCTCGAATTGCTGACACGAGAACAAAAGCGGATTCCCCAGCCAGCGTTTAAAACTGAAGGTACCTACCTTAAACTTTTTATTCCCAAGATCGTTTAGGTCGCTATGCCCAAGCTGCAGTTATTGCCAGCGCGTAAGGTTATCAAAAAATTAAAACAAGCAGGATTTTACGAAACCCACCAGCGAGGTAGTCACCTCTACCTTAAAAACCAAAACGGGTCCAAAATCGTCACTGTACCGATTCACGGGGCCAAGGATATCCCGGTTGGGACTTTGTATAATATTGTTGTTCGGCAAGCTGGACTAACGGTGGAAGAGTTTAATGCGTTATAATACCTGGCATGCAAACTTTACGGGAATACATCACAGACGCGGCGGCGCGGCAGGTGGCGATTGGGCATTTTAATATTTCGAACTTGGAGGGGTTGTGGGCGATTTTTGAGGCGGCAAAAAGCCTCAAGCTGCCGGTGATTATTGGCGTCTCGGAGGGCGAGCGGGAGTTCGTTGGGGTGCGGCAGGCGGTCGTTTTGGTGAAGAGTTTGCGAGAGCAATACGAGTACCCGATTTTTTTGAATGCCGATCATACGTATTCGTTTGAGAAGGTCAAAGAGGCGATTGACGCCGGTTTTGATGCGGTCATTTTTGATGGCGCTAAGTTATCGCTTGAGGAAAATATCAAAATTACCAAACAATGCGTCGAGTATGCTCGAGCGAGCGGCCGCGATGTGTTGGTTGAAGGAGAGCTCGGTTACATCGGCACTTCGTCTAAGGTTTTAAGCGAGATCCCGGAGGGAGTGAAATTAGATGAAGCGAGTTTGACTAGTCCCGAAGATGCCGCTCGCTTTGTGCACGAAACGGGCGTGGAT
>CAZMMP010000010.1:0-11776 GCA_964567425.1 uncultured Candidatus Saccharibacteria bacterium | reverse complement strand
TATGGCAAAAATTTATATTACGCGGAAGATTCCAGAACTGGCAGAGAAGATGCTGCGCGAGGCCGGGCATGAGGTAGACGTGAGTCCGAAGGATGCCATGCTCACCCATGAGGAGCTGCTCGCCGCGCTTACCGCTAAACCCTACGAGGCGGTGTTGCCGTTATTGACCGACAAGATCACCGCTGATGTTTTCGACGCGGTGCCGACCGCCAAAATTTTTGCTAATTATGCCGTCGGCTTCGACAACATTGATTTGGCTGAAGCGAAGAAGCGCGGAGTATATGCCACCAACACGCCCTGCGACTCCACCAGCTCCTCGGTGGCCGAGCACGCGCTCGCGCTCATGGTCGCGGCGGCTCGGCGCATTGTGGAGGCCGATCAATATGTGCGCGACGGCAAGTACGTGGGTTGGGCGCCGATGATCTTTCTCACTCCTGATCTCGTCGGCCGCACGCTCGGCATTATTGGCGCGGGGCGGATCGGTTCGCGGCTCGCGCATCACGCCTCACTCGGCTTTGGGATGAAGGTGATCTACTTTGATGTCCGGCGGAATGAGCAGTTTGAGAAGGAATTTAACGCCGAGTATAAGGCGACAGTAGAAGAGGTTTTAAGAGAAGCGGATTACGTCTCGCTCCACGTCAACCTCACCCCCGAGACGACGCACTTAATTAATGCCGAGCGGCTTAAGCTCATGAAGCCGACCGCGATTTTGGTCAACACGGCGCGCGGTCCGGTAGTGGATGAAGCGGCCTTGGTGGAAGCGTTGAAAAACAAACAGATCGCCGGTGCTGGCTTGGACGTATTTGAACATGAGCCCGAGTTGGCGCCTGGCCTGGCCGCGCTCCCGAACGTGGTGCTGACGCCGCACATTGCCTCAGCCACTATCGAAGTGCGCGACGACATGGCCCGGATTGCGGCGCAAAATATTATCGCGGCCTTGAGTGGACAAGTGCCGCCCAATAATCTGGTAAACTAGAGAGCAGAGTCGCGGTTTTCTTGGTCTTATAAATAGGAGCTTGAGCATGACGCTCTTTATTGATCCCAATGAGCGAGTTGCTTACCAGTTGTTACCCGGCGGCCGCAGGTCTCACGAGTTCGTGACCCTGGATGGTCGTGAGGAGTTGGTTAAGCTTGTTGCCGAACGGCTCGGCCTTGAGATTACTCCTGATTTCCATCACCCTTACCGGGCCACGCAACCTGCTTTGTTTGAGTAGTAAGACTTCGGCTCTAAAGGCCGTCGCTCGTAAGCGACGGCCTTTACATTTATCCCTTCTTCGTTATACTACTCCGCATGCATACGATTGCTGCGTCAAAACGAGATATTTTTGGCAAACAACTCAAGACAGCCCGAACCCAAGGGCAGTTGCCGGTCGTCATTTATGGCCACAAACAAGAGGCTCAATCGCTTTTTGTGGCGGCCAAAGACTTTAAAAAGATCTTAAGCTCGGGGGCTGATTCCGGGATGGTGAGCGTTAAACTCCCTGATGGCACAACTGATGTCTTGGTCCACGAAGTGATGTTTGACCCCGTCTCTGGAGAACCGGTTCACGCTGATCTCTTAGTGGTAGACAAGACGAAGAAGGTGACGGTTAACGTGCCGCTCCGCTTTGAGGGCGTCTCCCCGGCCGTCAAGAGTTTGGGCGGCATTCTCGTTAAGGTGCTCCACGAGCTTGAAGTGGAGGTGCTGCCAATGTCGATTCCGCATGATATCGAGGTCAATATTGAGGCTTTGACGGCGCTTGATTCCCAAATTTTGGTGAAAGATTTAGTTATCCCTAAAGACGTGACGGTCTTGAATGAGCCGGAGGCGGTGGTGGCTTCGATTAGCGTGGCCCAGGAGGAGCCGGTCGAGGCGGCACCGGTGGACCTCTCGGCAATTGAGGTAGAGAAGAAGGGTAAGAAAGAGGAGGAGGGTGCTCCAGCGGCTGGTGAGGAAAAGAAGGAGGAAGCGAAGTAATTTCTGTCTCGCCGAGAGCGTCTGCTATAATAAACCCGTCATGAAACGGGTTTTTATTTTGCTCGGATTATTGATAGCTGGCAGTGCTGTCATGTTGGGATTGGGAGCGAGTCTTAGCCAGGCCCAACAATCAACTAGCGATATTGAAGCCCAGCGCGCTAAGTTGCAGGCCGAGCTTGAGGCCGAAGAGCGGGCAATTGCTGAACAAACCGCTCTTCTAGCCGCCAAGCAAAAGGAAACGGCCACCGTCCAGGGTGATCTTAATCTCTTAAAGAGTCAGATCGCGCAAGCGCAAGCGAGTATCAAAGCTAAAAAAGCGGCCATCGCTAATTTGGGCGATGAGATTATTAAGCGCCAAGGCAAAATCGCCGTCTTAGGCGATCGGGTGAAAGCGGAACAAAATTCACTCGCCGAGCTCTTGCGGCAAACCCGGGATATTGATTCTTCGTCATTCGCCGAGATTGTGCTTGATAGCGCCACCCTCTCTGACTTTTTCACTAACATGGACGACTTTAGTTTCGTCCAAAAATCGATTCATCAATCGGTGGCGACGATCCGCGATACCCAAGCTAAGACCGAGGAGGAGAAAGCGGCGCTCGAGGACCGCAAAAATAAAGAACTGGATGCGCAAGCGGCGATCGAGCTTGAGCGCCAGCGGATTGCCAAGAAGGAGGCCGATAAGCAAGTAGTGCTCGCGATCAATAAAAATCAAGAGGCGAGCTACAAGCAAGTGCTGGCGCAACGCCAAGCGAAAGCGGCGCAAATCCGGGCCGCTCTCTTTGCCTTGCGCGACACCTCGGCGATCTCGTTCGGCGACGCGCTTAAGTACGCCGAAGTCGTGCAGCAAAAGACGGGTGTCCGGCCGGCGTTTTTGCTCGCGATCTTGCAGCAAGAGTCCAACTTAGGGCAAAACGTGGGTTCTTGTTTTATGACTAATGCCACCACGGGCGACGGCGTGGGCAAAAACACGGGCACGGCCTTTGAGCAGGTGATGAAGGCGCCCCGCGACACCGTACCCTTCCTGGCGCTGACGTCGCAGTTAGGACGGGATTGGAAGAGTACCCCCGTTTCCTGCCCCATCGGTGGCTACCAGTATTATCTCGGTCGCGGCTTTGGCGGCGGGATGGGACCAGCGCAATTTATTGCCTCGACCTGGATGTTGTTTGTGGAGCGGCTTAAGACAGCGCTGGGTACAAGTCTCCCCGATCCCTGGGCGCCGCGTGATGCCTTTATGGCCTCCGGGCTCTATCTCTCCGATTTGGGCGCGGGGCTCGGGACCTACAGTGGGGAGATTGCGGCGGCTTGCAAATATTACGGTTCGGGGGGCACCAGTTGCACCTACGGCACGCAAGTAATGGCTCGAGCGGCCAATATCCAGGTCAATATGATCGAGCCGTTGCAGGATAATTAGTTTAGTGCTACAATCTCGCCACGATGCAAAAAGAGATTCATCCCCCCTATTTCCCCGCGGCAGTGGTCACCTGCGCCTGTGGCAATACCTTTACCGTTGGTTCCACCAAAGAGAAGATTGAGGTGGAAATTTGCAGTGCCTGCCATCCGTTCTACAGCGGCGAAGATAAGGTGATCGACACGGCTGGCCGCGTAGAGAAGTTTAAGACCCGCCGCTCGCAAGCCGCCGCCACTCCCCGGGTGCGCAAGCCGGTCCTAAAGGCTAAGAAAAAGGCCACTCGTCTCGCGACTAAAGGCGGTAAGAAAACCGAGTAGATTTTAAAACTTATGGATTGGGATGCGCTTCGGACTAATCCGAAGACGATGTATGTAATGCAAGAGTATGACCGCCTCGCGGCCCAAATTGCCGAAGCGCGGAGTTTAAGCGTGTCGGATCAAAATTTAGGTGACTTAGTCGCTGAAGAAATTAAGTCGCTCGAAGCTCTCCAAGTCGATCTAACCAAGCAACTTGAGGCGATTGTGGCTAAAGATGCGGAGGAGGAGAGCGCTTCGCCCCACAAGTTAATTTTGGAAGTGCGGGCTGGCGCCGGTGGCGACGAAAGTGCTCTGTTTGCTAAAGAATTAGCGGAGATGTATCGGCAGTATTGCGCGAGCAAGGGTTGGAGCTGGAGCGTCATTGATGAATCGGAGAACGAGCTTGGCGGCTATAAAGAAGCCTCGTTCGAAATTAAAGGGGAGGGAGCTTACGAAGCGCTCCGCTGGGAGACGGGCGTCCATCGCATTCAACGTATCCCGGTGACCGAAAAGCAGGGGAGAGTCCACACCAGTACCGCTTCGGTGGCAATTTTGCCTCTGCGGGAGGCGAAGGAGATTACGATCAATCCGGCCGATCTTGAGATCACCACCTCGCGTTCCGGGGGGGCAGGTGGGCAAAACGTCAACAAAGTTGAAACGGCGGTGCGCGTGCTCCACAAACCGACCGGCCTCGTAGTGCGCAGTCAAAACGAGCGGCATCAAGCCCGCAATAAAGAGAAGGCGCTCGCCATCTTGGCAAGCAAGCTCGCGGCACTTGAAGAGGAGAGCGCGGCCAAGGCGCATGCCGATCTCCGCAAAAACCAAATTGGCACCGGCGACCGGTCGGAAAAGATTCGCACCTACAACGTCACCCAAGATCGCGTCACCGATCATCGGATTAAGGAATCGTGGCACAACATCGAACGGATTTTCGCCGGCGAACTCGATCCGATTGTCCAAGCGCTTGCCGCCGCGGCCCATGGTGCTGCCGCTGTGGATAAAGTCGAGTAAACTCGCTTCGGGTTGTGATAAACTGAAGGCACTTACTTATGCCTCGACGTCGCGCATCTCGTCCCCAGCTTCACACACTAATTACGTTAGGAACTTTGTTGATCGGAGCCTTTGCGGCTCTCTTTTTTCTGCCCCTCTCTCCCAGCACTCGGCCGACGACCAGTTTTCAGCCGTTAAGCCGGGTCATGCTTTCTCAAGCGCAGGCGAGCGGCGACCGACCGCTCTATGGCTGGGCCTGGAGTAATAGTTCTACTGGCGGCGTGGGCTGGATCAGCTTCAATTGCGCTAACCCGGAGGTTAATAGCTGCGCTACGGCTCCCTATTCAGTCATTTTAAAAGCGGATAATACGCTTACCGGTTATGCCTGGGTCAATCCTCGTGATGGGTCAGCCAATAGCAACAACATTGGTTGGCTCCAGTTCGGCGGCCTCTCGGGTTGTCCGGGCGGCGGCTCGTGCACCGCTCAACTCTCGGGTACCACGCTCACTGGTTGGGCGCGATTTGTTACGGCCACTAATGCTTCCTCGGCAGGCTGGGATGGCTGGGTTAAACTCTCGGGGACGGCTACCAATGGCTCGGCCTATGGCGTAACGATGAACACGACCACCGGCGCTTTTTCAGGATACGCCTGGGGTGGTGAGACTGTTGGGTGGATTGATTTTAATCCTCGACTAAATGGCGTGACCCCGCCTCCGCAGTGTCAGGATCCCCAGCATATTGGCGTTTGTGATCAAGAACATTCGACTAATTTGGCAACGAGTTGTTCTGCTAGTCCGTCGGGCCCGCTGACGCTCACTGATGCTTCGCCAACCGTCTCCGTCACGTGGACTGCTACCGCTCCCAGCACGGGTACTCCGCCGTACACCTATACCTGGAGCGGAGACGCGAGCGGTAGTGGTTTAAGCACAAATCCGATTGTTTACTCGAGCGGCGGCGTTAAACAGGCAACGGTCAATGTCTCCGATTCAGCCTCTCGTTCAGGAGCTAACAGCTGCTCGGTCACGATCAACGACAACCGTACACCTTCAACGCCGGGAGGTCCGGGTACGCTTGAGGTGGTCGGCGGCTATGGAGTGGTGGTGATCCGCAATCAAGTGGCGGGCAAGCCAGCGAGTTCGGTTGTGTCGGGGAGTGCGACTAACGAGCTCGCCGCCAAGATTATTAATAATGGTTCTGCTCCAGTGGCGGGAGTTCGGATTGTCTCAATCATTTCGCAAAAAGATGGTACATCACTCTCGAGCATTACTACGCCCTCCTGTCTCTGGAGCACCAATGCTAATGGACCGTTCCAAAGCTGCGCTACGGCCACGCTCGACTTAAGCAATGCGAGCGGCAGCAATGTGGCCTACTTCCGGATCCAAATCCCTGATGCCTTAAAGGCAGTAGCGGATAGCAACCCCTATACGGTGACGATTGGAGGCGCGACTACGAGCTACACAGACGGAACGGGCGCTACGGTGACTGCCAACGTCAACCCGGTTACCCTTCTCTTCGATTATAAAGTAACCACCTTTAATCCCTTCTAGGCTGGTTGCCAACTCGCGGGCCTTTTGGTAGACTGGCGCACATGTCAAAAGGAGAGGAAATGATTCGTGATCCGTTGGTCCGGGCCTTGTTTGAGGCCGGGGCTCATTTTGGTTACTCTAAAACCCGCAACCATCCCAGCACCAAGTATCAAGTGTTTGGGTACAAAAACCGTTCAGCGATCATTGATCTTGAGCAAGCCGTCGCGGCGCTCGAGCGAGCTAAAGAGTTTTTGGCTAAGTTGGGAGCTGAAGGCAAAACTATTCTGCTCGTCGGCAACAAAGACGAGGCTCGGGGCTTGGTGGAGAAGGCGGCCCAGGGCTTGGATCTGCCGTACGTTGCTTCGCGCTGGCTCGGCGGCACCTTTACTAACTTTTCTCAAATCAAATCGCGTATTGATCGTTTGGCTGACTTAAAACAAAAACGTGAGCGCGGCGAGCTTTCGGTCTATACCAAAAAAGAGCAGCTTGGCTTTGATGAAGAGATTCGTAAGCTTGAACGGTATCTGGCTAGTCTCTCGACGCTCTCGGCCTTGCCGGCCGCGGTGGTAGTGGTGGATTCGGCCCATGAAGCGATTGTGGTGGCCGAGGCCCGGACCGTTGGTATCCCGGTCGTTAGCCTTTCTAACACCGATTGCGATCTCCGAGGGATTGCGTATCCCATTGTGGTCAACGAGGGGAGTGCGGCAACCATTAAGCTGGTTCTCGATGAATTAACCCACAGCTACCAAGAGGGCCGTTCTCGCGCTCAAGCGCCTGCCGAGGTCCCCGCGGGCACGCCGACACTGGCGAGCGAGCTGGCGCACTAGCTCCAGACGTGCGATAATTATCTTTGTGATTACTGCCGAACAAATTAAGGCGTTACGCGAGCGCACCGGCGTCTCGATTGGAGAGTGTAAAAAAGCCCTCGAAGCCGCAAGCGGCGACTTAGAGCAAGCGATCGCAGCGCTGCGGACGCAAAGCGCCGCTACGGCCGAGAAGAAGTCAGGCCGGACGTTGGGAGCGGGGGTGGTGAGTTCTTATCTCCACACCACCGGCACAGTGGGCGTGCTCCTCGAGCTCGGTTGCGAAACGGACTTTGTAGCGAAAAATGCCGATTTTAAACAATTGGCTGATGACTTAGCGATGCATGTCGCCGCCTTTAATCCGGTGAGCGTCGAAGAGCTGGCGACTCAACCGTTTATTAAAGATCAAACTCTGACGGTGGCTGACCTGGTAAAAAGTGCAGTGCAAAAATTCGGTGAGCGCACCGAGATCATGCGTTTCAGCCGTTTCGAAGTGGGGGCTTAATTCCTAATCTTTATGTTGTGGTATCTTTTTAGTGGGGGGGCGATCGTGGCCGTCGTGGGCTTAGCGACGCTTTTCATCTTACAGTTGCGTTGGGTCCGCCGGCAGGGCGACGCGCTCGATCATATTGTGGAATTGCCGCTCGGTGCCTTCATTCAACGCCAGCTTGATCGGTTGTATTGGGGCTTTGCCTTTATCTTTCGGCAGGGGACTCATTACGTTTCGCTTTATACGCTACTCGCCATCCGACGAGGGCTTATTATCTTTCGCTATCTCTTGGTGCGGGTCGAACGGCGCTTTGGCCGCTTGATTGAGACAGTTAAAGGGCGGCAATTACTCGAGCAAGGTAACGGCCCGGTGTCGCTTTTCCTGGCCCAGATCAAAGACCATAAAGAACAGGCTGTCGCCCGCTTCACCGCTGGCGAATAGCTTTTGGCCGCCCTAGCTCAATGGCAGAGCAACGGTTTTGTAAACCGTAGGTTCCGAGTTCGACTCTCGGGGGCGGCTCCAGATTGCGGCGTTAAGGCGTGTCGGGCGGGTAAACCGTAGGTCGTGGGTTCAAATCCCTCTGCCGGCTCATAGGGATTAATTGACTTTTTATTTTATTAAAAGTATAGTTACCATAGAAGGGATGTTCAGATCAGCTTTTTGTTCGTTGTCTTCTTTGGTATAGGAGATAAGTTATGGCTAAGATGGAATCAAATTTTCTGACTTCTGAGGTTGTGATTCCTCACGTGATTGCAGGGCGAGGCGATCGGCTGTTGGAAGGGTTAGGAGTTTGCCAACTGCCTCTCCCAGCCCAACGTTTACTAGAGCTAGAAAAAGGAGGGGCAACGAAGTTTCAGATCATCCAAGCGGTGGGAGCGGGTCCTCAAGCTATTTTTGTAACCACTCCAGATGTTTTGCGAATGGCTGCTAGTTTAAAGGTGGTTAGGCCTACTCTCAAGGACTCTTTGCGCTTTTTTGTTGAAGAGGCGGGAAGATCTATTTATCTGAAGGATCCGACCGTTTTCCTCTGCGAGGGGATTGAAGGAGAAAAGGCTCCGACTTTGGCTGCTTTGTTGCCTTTTGGAACTCCTGAACAGCAATCCAAAGTTAGACCGGCGCCAGGGTTTTGGATGAATCCCATCGCCGGCAACTGGGTCATCTCTTTGCCGATCAATGGTTATGTCTCTCAACGTTGGAAGTTTGTTTTTAGGTCGGCAATCCAATGAGTTAGCTGTTTCTTTTCTCTTAAACGAGCCCATTTGATAATGGGCTCGTTTTTTTTATTTCATCTAGCGAATTTCAGCGTTGAATTGCTGTTTGGTGGCCTCAATGACTTTGGCTTGTAACTCGTTTACTTCCTCGTTGGTGAGTGTGCGCTCGATTGAGCGATAGGTGATGCGATAGGTGTAGCTCGTGCGGTCGGCGCCGAATTTGGCGGCGTTTTCATATTTATCTACGAGCGTCACTTCCTCGACTAAATCACCGCCGATGTCGCGGATGGCGTCAAAATAATTATTAACGACAAAGGAGTTAGGGACGATAAAGGAGATGTCGCGCACCACGGGCGGGAATTTGGATACCTCTTTAAACTTTTGACCCAAGACTAATTGTTTTTTAACGCGCTCGTCGATGCTCCAGAGCAGGCGGATGTCGGGCAGTTCTATGCTTAAAATGGCGAGGCGCTCGAGGCCGAAGCCGAAGGCCCAGCCGGTGTATTGCTCCGGATCAATGCCGAGCGTTTTTAACACTGAACCGCGGACGACGCCCGAACCCAGCACTTCAACCCATTTGCCATTCATCTCCACCTCCATCTCGATACTCGGGTCAGTGTAGGGGAAGGAGTCGGGGTTGAAGCGGTATTTGATGTTGGGGCCGAACACCGCTTTGACGATATCGGCTAGCACTTTCTCGAGATCAGTCTGGCCGATCGTGCGCTCCTTTTTGGGTGCGAGGAGCCAGCCGTCAATTTGATGGAAGACGTTCATATGCCGGCGGTCGATCTCATCTTTGCGGTATACTTTTCCAAATGACAAAGCTCCCACCGTCTCGCCGCGGGCCATCCGTTCTCTGACGCTCGGGTCGTTAAGGTGGTAATACCACATGATGGTGGTGTGGGTCCGGAGAATGTTTTGCTCGTCGACGTAGTAGGTGTCGGACTTCGAGCGCGCCGGATGCTCGGGGCCGAAGCCGAAGAGGTCGAAGGTAACGCTGGTGGGCACGATCTCGGGGGTTTGCACAAGGTCGAAGTTTTTAAAATCAGGCAGAGCGACGATCCGCCGGGCCAACTCGCCAATGGGAGAATCGGCTGTCCGGGAGAGATCAGGTAGCGCGAGAAAGCGCTCAATCCGCCGGGCCTCGCTATCTGTCCGGGCCGCCAGGTGATCTTTTAAACCCGCTTCGTCGGGGTTTTTAACGGTGATATTCATGAGTCGAATATAGCAAAAGCGCGGGCAAAACGAAAGCGCCGCGTATGGGCGGCGCTAGAGGGGTCATGCTTGTTTTTGATTTGTTGTTATTGCCTTGGTGACAATAATGCCACCGAAGACTCCTCCCGTCAGGCTGGTGATCCACAGCCAACCAACAGATACGCCCACGCCCTATTGTCAATAGTCGCATCCTCACCCTCAATATGCTAAAATAGACCTATAAATTATGGCTGACTCGAAGGGGAAACAGCGCCATTACGACGCTGAAGATATTGTCGTTTTGGAGGGTTTGGAGCCGGTGCGCAAGCGCCCCGGCATGTATATCGGCTCGACCGGCCCTGACGGCCTCCATCATCTCTTGGTCGAGATCTTCGACAACTCCCGCGACGAGGCGATGAACGGCCGTTGCAGTGAGATTGAGGTGGCGCTCCTGCCGGGTGAAGTGGTTCGCGTGGCCGATGACGGTGCTGGTATCCCGGTGGCGCCGCACCCGAAGACTAAAGTCTCTGCGCTCGAAACAGTGATGACCGTGCTCCACGCCGGCGGCAAGTTTGAGGGTGAGGGCTACCAGATCTCCGGCGGTCTCCACGGCGTGGGTGCCAGCGTCGTGAACGCGCTCTCGACTTGGCTTGAGGTGCAGGTCCACCGCGACGGCGGCCGCCACTATCAGCGCTACGAGCGCGGCAAGCGCGAGGCGCCAGTGAAGAAGGTGGCCACCTCCAAGCTCCATGGCACGATCACGACTTGGGAGGCGGATCCCACGATTTTCTCTACCACCACCTACGACTGGGAGCGCGTCGTTAACCACCTTCGTGGCCAGGCGTATTTAGTTAAAAAGCTCCGGATCCGAACGATCGACCTCCGCAATTATGAGGGTAAGATCGCGGCCGACGACGTGCTTTACTTAAGCGAGCTGGGCCTCGAGGCCCCGTCACAAACCTTTTACTTTGAGGGCGGTCTCCTGTCGCTCATTAAGTTTTACAATCAGAACGAGAAGCCAGTCCATAAAAACGTTTTTTACGTGGAGAAAGAAAATAATCAGATCCAGGTTGAGATCGCCTTTCAGTACATTGATGACATTGCGGCCCGGGAGGTGAGTTACACCAACAACACCATCACGCCCGAGGGCGGCACTCACTTGACCGGTTTCCGCACCGCGCTTACCCGCACGCTGAATGATTACGCGCGCAAAAATAATTTATTGAAAGAGAAGGAGCAAAACTTTACCGGTGATGATGTGCGCGAGGGTCTTACGGCGGTGATCTCGGTCAAACTGCGCAATCCCCAATTTGAAGGGCAGACTAAAGCCAAGCTGGGCAATGTGGAGGTGCGCGGTGCCGTTGAAGCCGTCTTCGGCGACGCGCTCGCGCTCTTTTTTGAGGAAAATCCAGATGACGCTCGTTCGATCGTCAGCAAGGTTTTGCTTGCGCTCCGGGCTCGGCTCGCCGCTAAGGCCGCTAAGGACTCCATCCTCCGCAAGGGCGCGCTTGAGGGCATGACGCTCCCCGGCAAGCTCGCCGACTGTCAGACTAAAGAGGCGGAAGAGGCCGAGCTCTTTATTGTGGAGGGTGACTCGGCCGGCGGCTCGGGTAAGCAAGGGCGCGATCGTCGGACGCAAGCCGTGCTGCCGCTTAAAGGTAAAATTTTAAACGTCGAACGGGCGCGGCTCGACAAGATGCTTGCTTTTGCCGAAATCAAATCACTGATCATCGCGATGGGTACTTCGATCGGCGATACCTTCGACATTTCTAAACTCCGCTACCACAAGATCATCATCATGACCGATGCCGACGTGGACGGCGCCCACATCCGCACGCTGCTCCTCACTTTTTTCTACCGCTACTTCCGCCCGCTCATTGACTTGGGCTACATCTACATCG
>CAZMMP010000009.1:4847-16269 GCA_964567425.1 uncultured Candidatus Saccharibacteria bacterium | reverse complement strand
AATCACTCCTTGGCTATTGTTGGCGAGAGCCGCAATCTTGGCAATATCATTGGAGGAGACAGTCACCGTTTGGCGCAGGGTATATTCGCGCGGGCCCGATTGGCCATTGGGATTGTAATTGTAGTTTTGATCAACAAAAATGGGTGTGAGAGTGATGCTTGAACTGGCGATCCCCTGCCCTTTCAAAAAATCGTTGACCACTTTACTATCGCGCGCCATCTGGGCATACCCGCTTTGCAGACTCCCCTCTGTAACCGTCCGAGTGAAAGAGGACGACCACTTGACTGAATCGGCTTTAACCGTGGTTTTAGCGGAACCCGTGACGACCAGCGTGTTTTCGAACGAGCGGATCGCGTAAAACGTATACGAAGCAATCACAGCCGAAAGAATAAGGCCCAGCGCCAACACTACCGCTGATTTAGTTTGATTAAGCATGGGCCGATTATACCCCTTTCTCCCCTACCCCACAATCACCCCGTCAGCAAGAGTGAGGATGCGATCGGTGAGACGCGCATACTCGGGTTCGTGAGTCACCATCACGATGGTTTGGCCTTGTTGGTGTAAATCAAGGAAGCTCTCGAGTACCACTTTGGAGGTCTCGCTGTCGAGGTTAGCGGTGGGCTCATCGGCAAAAATAACGCGCGGCTCGTGGCCAATCGCCCGAGCGATTGAGACGCGTTGCTGTTGGCCGCCGGAGAGCTGACTGGGGAGATTATCGTGCTTATCAGCGAGACCTAGGCGGTCCAAGGCAACACCCGCTTGCTGCTTGGCTTTTGGTTTAGGCACGTCCTGCTGGAGCAGTGGTACGAGAACATTTTCAAGTGCCGTGAGCTCGGGCAACAGGGCATAATCTTGGAAGACGTAACCAAGCCGCTCAAGGCGAAAGTCAGTCTTTTCTTGCGAGGTAAGATCAAGCACTTTTACTCCATCAATCACGATCTCGCCGCCGTTCGGCTCGTCAAGCAAACCAAGCTGATATAATAACGTGCTTTTGCCGGAGCCCGAGCGACCCGTAATTGCCACAAACTCCCCCGCTTTGACTGTTAAGCTCAATTGTTTTAAGACCACGAGCTCGGTCTCGCCGTCGTGGAAGCTTTTGACTAAATTTTTAACTTGGATAATTTCACTCATAAATTATTTGCGGCCCAAGATGGCATCCAACGTATTTTGCCGGATGACTATTTTAGCGGGGATGTAACCAGCGATGATCGTAGCCACGAGGAGCACCGCGGCCCGGAGCAGAGTACCACTCCACGGCGCTACTAAGATGCCGTCCGAGAAGGGGAAATTGATGGGGTGGGCATCAAGATAGGGTTTGAGGCCGCCATAGAGCACTACGAGACCAATCGCAATGCCAATGCTGGCATAAAAGACAGACTGCAAAATATAGGAGACTTCAATTGCTCGCCCATCAATACCGATCGCCTTTAAAATGCCGATATACTTACGGCGCGTGATCGCGTTAACGAAGATAACAATAAAGATCGTAATCGAGGCGACGGCCAAGCTAATGCTGCCGATCATGTTGCCAAGTAAGGCGAAGGTGTTCTTGATATCTTGCAAGAATTTTGGCTCCCCCTCTTCGGCCGTTTGAACTTTAGCAAAGCGAGCGGCTCCCGCGGCCACGAGCTTAGCTTTAACTGCCAGTGGATCAGCGCCCGGCACCAGTTTTACCGCAATCTCATTGGCCGCGTAATCACTGCGACCCAAAATCGTGCGGAGCAAATCGTCGCGCATAAAGACGCGCATATCAATTTCGTCTGCTTTACTCTTTACAATCCCTTTTACGGTATAAATGCGCGTCGAGTCGCCGATAGTAAGACGAATTTTGGAACCGACCTCAACGTCTTTCAGCGTCGAGAGACCGGGTGATTCAATCGGGAGATATTTAGCCAGCTTATTGGCACCGAGTACGACCACATCACCGTCAGTCGGGCTTAAAAACTCTCCTTCAATTAATTTGCTTGAGAGATGCGTCGTGGCCTCCTCCGCCGCCGGGTCAATGCCGGCCACAATACCCGCGGAAGTGTTAGGGAGTTCATCGGGCGCCAAGACTCGGTTGTAGTTGGCTTCGGCCGTGCCGGTGCCTAAATAGCGCACGCTATAATGAGCGACTTCAGGCAAGCCTTTGAGGATTGTCACAATGTCGCTCGTATTATCGATATACGTTCGACTTTGAAGCGTCGAGATAAAAATATTGCCAGTGTAGATCCCTTGGTTCACCGCCACCGCTCCCTCGATTAAACCGACTAAAATGCCTGTTACTACTACCAAGTTAAGAAAGGTCAACGTCATCACTGAAATAATAAGCAGCGTGGTTCCCCAGCTTGAGCCCTTAAGCTGCCGCACGGCTAAAAACCACCCGACGCCAAAGGCCGTCCCCCAGCGATCTTGCCGCGCTACCACCTTGGCCATGTAACGCTATGATAGCAATCTAAAGTTACTTTTTCTAGATCCCGGGACAATTGGCGGCGGGGGTGAGGCCGTGGGCTTTAGCTTCCTCAACGCTTGTAAAATAAACCTTGTTTTCGGGCTTGATCCGATTAGCGCCGCTACAAATTGCAAGGTAATATTTGGTGCCATTTTTGGAAGCGACGTACGCTCCCCCACTTGTTGGCTGGGCTGGTAGCGAGCGAGCAGCAAGCTCGGCTGAAGCAGTGCTGGTAGGGAAATTAATTTTGATCGGCACCCGCGCTTCTTCTACTTTAGAGAGCCGTCCCAAGCCAAACGCGAGGAGAGCAACGAGAGCTAGCACTAGTAGCCCAAACCAGCCCTCGAGCCACCCCTTGATCTTTTCGGCCCTTTCTTTTATACTAGCCATGCTTAATTTAACCAGTATATAACACGATATGGCGCATAAGAAAGCCGGCGGTACAGCTAAAAACTTACGTGATTCAAACCCAAAATACCTGGGTGTCAAGGTGGCGCAAGGCCAATTCGCTCAACCGGGCTCAATCATCATCCGTCAGCGCGGTACCCGCTTTGTGGCCGGTACTAATACCGACATGGGTAAGGACCACACCATCTTCGCCGTCGCCTCCGGCACCGTCCGCTTTAGCGATAAGCGCAAGCAAAACTACGATGGCAGTCGCTCGAGCGTTAAGAAAGTGGACGTCCTCCCCGCCTAAACTTAGAAAGCTTCAACGACCAGCCTAAATTCTCCCTCACCCGAGGGGGTTTTTATTTTTAGCTGATGCTCGCCCACCGTTTTGATTGGCTTGGGAATAATTATTTGCTCGGGCTTTAAATTCACTCGTTCGGTTTTAGCCAAGAGTTCAGTAATTTGAGCGGCATGAATTTGAGCAAAGAGGTGACCCTCGGGATTAGCCTTAGCTTTAATTATCGGCTTAGCTGCTTTTAACTTAGCTAAAACTTTAGCCAACAATTCCTCTTGGACCGCTGCTTCAGAGTGAGCTTGGGTTTTCATTGCCTGGAGCTTAGCCAAATTCTTTTTATCAGCAACAATCCCTAAGCCGCGAGCAATAATAAAATTACGCGCATAGCCATCAGCCAACTCTTTAACCTCATGGCGCCGGCCCACCTTGGCGACGTCTTGCAACAAAATCACTTTCATGGTAATTATTTCCAGCTTTGGAAGAGCTTCAGAGCCGCTTGGAGTTGAGTATCGTTAGCGTCGTTATTTTTGGAAACCGCAGTGGAAGTGGCCGCCGTGCCCGCCACCGCGGGCGAGCTCGTCGCTTGCGCCACTTTGAGATCAGGTTCCAAACCGTTGTGGGAAATAGAGAGACCTTTTGGTGTCAGCCAGCGCGCTACCGTCACTTTAAGCGAAGTATCCTTGGTGATGGGGAAAACTTCTTGGACTGAACCCTTGCCGAAAGTCTTTTCTCCCACCAGTTTGGCAATGCCGTGCTCGTGGAGCGCACCAGCCAAAATCTCTGATGCTGAAGCACTCCCCTCGTCAACCAAAATTACCATCTTAAGTTTGTTGGTAAAGACGTTATAGCCCTTGCTCTGATACACCGTGGAATTGCCGCTCTTATTGCGATCCTCGGTTACGACCACCGCACCCTTGGGCAAAAACCAGCTGGCAATATCAATCGCCGCGTCTAAGTAACCGCCCGGATTACCTCGCAAATCGAGAATGAGTTTATCGGTCTTGGCCTCGCTAAACGCTTGGAGCGCTGTCCGAAATTCTTTCGGCGCCGTGGCACTAAAGTTGAACAGTTGGATCAGGAAGACGTGATTAGGCAACTGCCTGGTCTCGATCGTGGGAACTTTAATAAGCGCGCGAGTGAGGCTAACCGTACGAGGAGTTTGGCTCCCTTCTGAAATAAGTTTGAGCTTAACACTGGTCCCCACTTCCCCGCGGATCCGCTTTAACGCCTCGTTGGTATCCATCTTGAAAGTGGAGTGACCATCAATCTCCAGAATCGTGTCGCCGGATTTAATACCCGCCCTTTTAGCGGGAGTGTCAGGTAATGGCGAAACTACCACGATGTAATCATTGCGTAGGTCAATCTCTATCCCTACTCCACCAAAGTCTCCGCGGATCTCATCTTCAAACAACTTGTTTTCTTCGGGTGGGAAAAAGACGGTGTAGGGATCCTTGTAAGCTTCAGCCAGGCCGGCAATGGCGCCCCACACTTTAGCCTGATCTGTTGTGGTGGTTGCCAGGGTAGTACTCGCCGCATTGGCGGGAATAAAATTATCATCCAAAAGTTCCCAGGCCTTCCAAAACGGGGCGAGATCAACTGAAGATTGCGACACCGCGCTCGCGGGCCGAGCCAAGAAGCCGGCGGCTGCGCCGCCGGCGAAAGCGACAATGGCAATGAGCGCCGCACCAAAGCCAATCGCCCCTTTAGACCGTAGCCATTTCATAGATGAGTAGAGTATACTATACTTACTACAATGCTCAAAAAGCTTAAATACAAAGATATCACCTGGCTTGATTTGGAGAGTCCGACGGAGGAAGAAGTTCGGCAATTGGGTGAGGACTACGGAGTCCATCCCATCGTCCTAGAAGAACTGGTTAAGCCCTCCCAACGCACCAAAGTCGACGTCTACAACGGCTACGTCTACCTCATCCTCCACTTCCCCTTCCCCGAAAGCGAGGGGAAAGAGGTAGACTTTGTCCTCGGCAAAGACTTCCTTATTACCACCCATTATGAGGGGATTAATCCGCTCCACGATTTTGCCCGGATTTTCGAAACTGATTTTACCCTCAAACGCGGGGTGGAAAAATTGCATGCCGGATACATCTTTTTTTACATCATGCGCGAGTTCTACGCCGCGCTTGAGGCTGACCTTCACTCCGTCAATGACCAATTAAAGAAAGTTGAGCGCAAGGTCTTCTCCGGTCACGAGCGCGAGGTGGTTGAAGTGCTTGCCGCGTTAAATCGCACCATTCTCGACTTTCGCTGGAGCCTTAAGTCTCACCGCGAAATTCTTGAATCACTCAAGATTGTCGGCCCCGAACTCTACGGCGAAAAGTTCCACTTCTACTTTCAATCGCTGGCCAATGAGGAGGAGAAGCTCTGGAACATGGTGGAAAATATCCGCGAGACGTTTACTGATTTGCGCGATACCAACGACTCGCTTCTGGCTATTAAGACCAATGACATTATGCGCGCCTTAACGGTGGCGGCCTTCATTTTTCTCCCACTCACCGTCATCCCTCAAGCTTTTGGCATGAGCTTACCTGTCCCCTTTCATGATAGTCCGGCCGGCTTTGTGATCGTCGTCGGTTTTATGGCCTTGGCGAGCTCCTGCCTCTATCTCCTCGCCCGCTATAAAAAATGGTTTTAAAGCTCTACAACACGCTCGGTCGCTCGATGCAGGATTTTAAACCTCTCCACGAAAAAGAGATTGGTTTGTATAGCTGCGGCCCCACCGTTTATGACTATGCTCATATCGGCAATCTTCGTTCCTATGTTTTTAGTGACCTATTGCGTCGGACTCTTGAATATAACAATTATCAAGTTAAACAAGTAATCAATATTACAGATGTTGGCCACCTCGTCTCCGATGGTGATGCTGGTGAGGATAAAATGGTTAAAGCCCTAAGGCGTGAGAATCTACCGATCACTCGAGAAGCCATGAAGCAAGTAGCAGAAAAGTACGCTAATTATTTTATTGACGATCTTAAGGCGCTTAATATCATCTCACCAGATCATCTCCCACGAGCCAGCGAGCATATTGAAAAAGATATCGAAATTATTAATCTCCTCCTCCAAAAAAAGTTTGCTTACAAAACCGACGACGGTATTTATTTCGATGTCACCACTTTTGGCCAAGACCGCTACAATCAAATTTTTAATACCAAAGTAAGTTGGGACGAAGAATTTGCTCGTGTTACACCAATAGCAGGCAAGAAAAATCATTTGGATTTTGCTTTATGGAAATTTGCCAAGCCCAATGAAGATGGGTTTGAAAGTTTTTTAGGAAAAGGTTTTCCCGGCTGGCATATTGAATGCTCGGCCATGTCGGCAGAATATTTAGGTCAACCTTTTGACATCCATACCGGAGGAAGTGATCATATCCCCGTTCACCATAAAAACGAAATTGCTCAATCTGAAGCTGCTTACGGAAAACCTTTAGCCAATTTCTGGCTTCATAATGCTTTCGTTAGAGTTGAGAACGGCAAAATGGCAAAATCTCTTGGTAATACCTACACTCTTAAGGATTTACGAAAGTACAGTATTTCTCCTCTAGCTTATCGTTACTGGTTGCTGACTGCCCATTATCGTTCTCCGATGAATTTCACTTGGGAAGCAGTAGAAGGTGCCCAAAACAGATTGGCAACCATTAAAAGTCGAGTGGCGAATGCTCCCGATGGGGGCAAAGTCCGTGAAGATCTGCGGGGACAATTTATTGAAAGCATTAACGATGATTTAAATATTCCGCGAGCATTGGCAGTGATTCCCGCTGAGCTTAATCTCCGGGGCGCTGACAGTATTTCCCCCGCTGATGAAAAGGCCACCTGGCTTGAGTTCGATAAAGTCTTCGGGCTCGGCCTCGCCGCCATTAAACCACTCGAGCTCCCCACCGAAATTCAATCGCTCTTAAACGACCGCGAGACCGCCCGCCAAGCCAAAAACTGGCAAAAGTCGGACGCGTTGCGCCAAGAAATTGAAGCTAAAGGTTACATCGTTGAGGACGGGGAAAACGAAACGAAAATAAAGGTGAAATAAGGAAGTTTTTAAAAACTTGACACGTAACTTTTCGTATGATACCCTTTAAAAAGAATCATCGATTACCTCAGGTTACTGAGGCGATGATGGCACGAGTTCCTTAATTTAGCTGCGATTAGCAGCAAGGGGCAACGTTATGCACGTCCAAAATCTTTGCACTGAGTCTTTAACGACTTACAGCTGTAGAGGTAGTACAGCACTGGAACACTATGGGGACTGGCATGGGTGGCAGTGGGTTCTGATGAGCGATTTAGTCAAAGCCGCTCAAGAATCTGATAAATGCTGGGATGCTCAGAAGCTAGGTGAAACTTTTCGTTCGTTCAATCGAATGGAAAAATTTTGGTATCTCTTCAATGAAGGAGAAGCGCGAGCCTACCACACCGATACTTTCTCGAAAGAAGTCCCCTTTGCAGATCCACGTCTCTTAGTGCCTGCACTATGGGCTAATGATGTTCTATGCTTAGTCCGACGGGGAGTTACCAAAATCTTGTGGCACAAACACATTGCCTATGCTTTATGGGGAGCACGGGATGAAATGATAAAGGTAAGCGACCTTCTTAAGCGGAAGAGTCGCACCAAGAATTGTGCGAAAAAACAAGCTTTAGAAAAGGCTTAACTCCCTCACATATGACCGCCAGCCAGCACTCCGCGTGCCGACTGGCGGTTTTTCTTTTGTTGGGCTAGACTGCCTATCAGAAACGGAGGTGCTTGATGGGTCAAACCAAAGCCCGCTGTTTGCGAACGTTCGTGAGGGTGGCACGGTGCGACCACGGCATCTGCCAGCAATGCCAAAAGCCCATCCATGCCGGCGAGGAATATGAGGGCTGGGTGATGGTTTACGATCGTCGTTTGTGGGTCACCAAAATTCACCGGGTGTGTGAATTCGATGACCCGGAACCGCATCAAACTCGTCGGACCCAAGTTCGCCCTCGGTCTCTTCCGCGTTCGCGAGCAGCCTAAAAACCGCCGACTGATCATTGTTGGCGGTTTATTGACTTTTCCAAAAATATTAGTAGATTAAAAGTAGACTTAGGCGGCGCGCCTAGGCTTTTGCATCTGATTTTTGGCTAAACAGGAGAAGGTAACAATGCCAAAATCTAAAATAAGTTGGGAAGATCGGGAACGTGTTTTTTTAAGACTGTGCCAAGCAACCAACTGCTTGGTCGGAATTTATGATCGTTTCCTTAAACCATTTGGTTTGACTTTCGCCAGCTATACGGTTCTCCGGGTGCTGGAGGCTGAATTATCAACCAGTCTTTTGATGTCACAAATCAAGGATCAAATGATCACCTCCTGCCCCGACACTACTCGACTTGTTGATCGCCTAATTAAGCTGGGATTGGTCACTCGGCATACACCGGAAGAGAATCGACGAACAGTCGTGGTTTGTCTCACTCCTTGTGGAACCAAGTTGTTGCGAGAGATCAGACCTAAACTGGCTGGATGTTACCAAGAGCAACTCGGGGAACTTTCTCTTGACGAGTTGGAACGATTAATGGTTTTGGGTGATGCCATTCTACAAGCTCATCGCATCTATCCTTGAAGGGGTTTCCCCTAACCGCCAGCTGGCACTTCGGTGCCTGCTGGCGGTTTTTTCGTGGTTAAATTTTATCCCCACGTTAGTCACTTTCCGTTCCCAAGTCGAGCTGGGCGGGGGTTTGCCGAGGGTGGTACAATCTACCCATGCCCCAGCCGGCCACCACCGCCCAATTTGTGAAAAGCCCCTTGCGCGTGCCTCCCAATGACGTGGGAGCCGAGCAAGCTTTGCTCGGCTCGATTATGCTCCGGCCCGATGCGGTCTACGAGATCTTTGATCTCGTCTCAGGGAGCGATTTTTACGCCGAGAAGCATCGCAAGATCTACAAAGCGATGCTTGAACTCAAGGACAAAAACGAGCCGATTGATGCGGTTTCGCTCACCAACGCACTTCGCGAAAAAAAGCAGCTTGAGCAGGTTGGGGGTCCCACCTACTTAGCCGAACTTATCAATCTGGTTCCCTCCGCCTCAAACGTTAAACACTATGCCGAGATTGTGCGCAAAAAGTCGGTGTTGCGCCAAATGATTGACTCGGCCGACCACATCGCCGAGATGAGTTTTAGCGAGAGCGAAGACATTGACTCGATCTTCGATAAGGCCCAACGCGCGATTTTAGAAATTGGTAATTTTACCAAACGAACCTTTCTCCATCTTAAGGACGCGCTCCACGATGCGGTAGAGCGTTTTGAGCACCTTAAAGCCTCGGATGGCGAGATGCGCGGCGTGCCGACCGGCTTTCGGGATATTGATAACAAGCTAGCTGGTCTCCAAAGATCTGATTTAATCATCTTAGCGGCGCGACCCTCGGTGGGTAAAACTTCGCTGGCGCTCGATATTGCCCGCAACGCCGCCACCAAGCATGGCAAATCGGTCGGCATCTTTTCGCTCGAAATGAGCTCGCAGCAACTCGTTGACCGCATGATCGCCTCCGAGAGCCAGGTTGACTCTTGGCATTTGCGCACCGGTAAGGTTAAAGCCGAGGACGATGTCGCTCGCATTATTGAGGCTTGTGACCGACTCGCTTCGGCCAAAATTTTCATTGACGACACACCCGGCAACAACATTACCCAAATGCGCGCCATGGCGCGCAAGCTCAAGGCTGAACACGATCTCGATCTCATCGTTGTCGATTATCTGCAGCTCATGGTCCCCAAGCGCGACTCTGATTCGTTGGTACAGCAAGTGACCGAAATTTCACGCTCCTTGAAGGGCCTCGCCCGCGAGCTCAACGTGCCGGTGCTCGCCCTCTCCCAACTCTCCCGTGCGGTCGAGCAGCGCGGCGGCCGCCCTCGCCTCTCTGACCTCCGCGACTCCGGCTCGATCGAGCAGGACGCTGACGTAGTGATGTTTATCCATCGCGAAGATCGAAATAATCCAGCCGAAAACCAGGACCGAAAAAACATTGCGGAAGTGATTATTGCTAAACATCGTAATGGCCCGGTTGGCGAACTCGAACTCTACTTTGATGACCAGCATGTGTCATTTATGACCCTGGAAAAGGGCCAGCAAAAGTCTGAATTTGGCGGCTTTTAACCCCTCTCTGCTATGTCTGAATCATTAATTGACCGCCTCACCCGTGAGTTTATGCGCTTCCCCGGCATTGGGCCGCGGCAAGCTAAACGCTTTGTATATTATCTCTTACGCGCCGACCGCGCTACCCTTGAAAGCGTCGCTCGGGATATCAGAGACTTAAAACAAAGCACCAGTCAGTGTGCTGACTGCAAACGCTACTACCCCGTAAAAGCACCGGCTGGTGCTCACGGGGCAAACTCCAAAAACTTATGCGATATTTGCGCTGATCCTAACCGGGATCATAGTTTGCTGATGTTGGTGGAGAAAGATATGGATTTGGAAAATGTGGAGCGGTCGGGAACCTTTAGCGGTTATTATTTCGTCCTCGGTGGATTAGTCCCCATTCTTGAGAAAAATCCCGAGACTAGTTTTCGTTCGCGCGAATTGTTTACTTTAGTTGAGCGAAAAATCAAGGGGGCTAAGTTAGAAGAAATAATTATTGCCGTCTCAGCCAACGTCGAGGGTGACCACACGATCGAGTTTATTAAAAAATTTTTAGAACCCCTACTCCCCCACCATCAGCTAAAAATCAGTACCTTGGGACGCGGCCTCTCCACTGGCACCGAACTCGAATACTCCGACCCCGATACGCTTAAAAACGCTCTCAAGCACCGCGAGTAAAAAGCCCCCAAGAGGGGGCTTTTAGCGCTATTTGATCTCGCCGATTTTAACTTCAGTAAAGCGTTGGCGGTGACCCTGCTTTTTGAAATGGCGCACCTTGTTTTTATAATGGATCACCGTTACCTTTTTGGCCCGGCCCTCACTTACGATTTCGGCCGTAATTTTGGCTCCGGCAAGATCCTTGCCGAGCTTCGTGGTACTGCCATCGTCTACCAATAAAACCTCTTCAAAAGTCACGGTTTTAGACCCCTCGGCGGGGGTGAGCTTCTCAATCTTAATCGTTTGGCCGGGTTCAACCTTATATTGCTTGCCTCCGGTCTTAATAACTGCAAATGCCATAGTGCTACTAGTTTACACAAAAAGAAAAAAGACGCAAGACACAGCAAGGGCCCTCATAAAGAGGGCCCGTCGCAAAGGTCAGTCGAGGGTAACCGAGCTTGGGAATTCGTGGCTCGTGGGTAACTGGTCATCCGAATCATCAAAATGCTCAATGATCCAGTCGGCAATGGCTTCAGGTTGGACCGCCGCAGCGGCATCTTCCG
>CAZMMP010000009.1:0-4747 GCA_964567425.1 uncultured Candidatus Saccharibacteria bacterium | reverse complement strand
TCAATGATCCAGTCGGCAATGGCTTCAGGTTGGACCGCCGCAGCGGCATCTTCCGGCGTTTTGAATTTAGGCCGGATTTCTTCGGTATTGACAATCGCAGGCTTGAGATCAACAATCCGAACATTGGGATCTTTGATTTCCTCCATTAGAGAAGACATAAGAACCCAAGCTGCGGCCTTAAACGGGGCATACGTTAAGTTACCGGGCAGGTCAACTCGAGTGGCCGCTTGGGAAGAGATGTTGACGAGCAGCCCTCCGCCCTCTTGCTCCCGTAAAAATTTTTGCCCCAACCAACCCACCCAAAAACTAGGCAAAAAGATGCCTCGATAGTGGGCTTCAACCAATCGCTTGGCTTCTGCCAGAGAACTATCAATGGAGAGGCGATCCCATTTACCCGCCGAAACGACGATGGCGTGGATCTGGTCAAAACGCTCTTTGGCTTTCCCCAACAAAAGCATTACCTGCTCTGGATCCGAAGCGTCAGCAGGGATCACCGCCGCTCGAGCCGGATCAAAGTCTGCGGCAACAGCTTCGAGTTTTACCCGATCACGAGCCGACAAAATCAAATTTGCTCCTTCGTGGTAAAATCGACGACTCATTGGTTTGCCGATTCCTCCACTAGCCCCCACAATCAAAATATTCTTTCCGTTTAGTTTCATTAGATTGCTCCTTGTGTACTTGGTTCTAATGGCTCACTCTACTCTCCTCTCGTTCGATTTGCAATAAGGCACTTTTACGTGCCGCTCCGCCGCGGTTGTAATCTCCCACTCGGCCGTCGCTGCGGATGACGCGATGGCAGGGGATGGCCGGATCGTAATTTTGCTTCATCAAATTGCCGACGGCCCGCGCCGCGCCGGGTGACCCGGCGCGGCGCGCCACCTCGGCGTAGGTGAGTGTCTCCCCTTTCGGGATCTTTTTCACGATTGCTCGTACTTTATCGGCAAAAGTTTGCATCTTATTCTTCCTTAATTGGCCCCTCCACCAGCACCGGCTCGATATTGTTGGAGGAGCCAGAGATGCGGAGCACGTCTTTGTCCACCTTTTTCAATTCTTTATAGGCCGCGTTGTAATGGTTAACACTCACGCTCAAACTATTACCGAGCTTGGCGACATATTGCTCATAAGCACCCAGGTGCTTGCCGAGCTCCTCCACCCGTTTACGGATCTCCTTAGCCGACTCCTCGATTTGGAGCGCCTTGAGACCCTGCAGCACGGTTTGGAGGTAAGCCAAAAATGAGGTCGGTGACACAATAATAACGTGGTACTTGCTTGCCGCCCGCTGGATCAAATTTTCAGTATCCTCTTTAATCGCTCCGACTTTGTTGATCAAGAGATCATAATAAATAGCCTCATGCGGGATAAACATAAAGGCAAAATCCATCGTGCCGTTCTCGGGCTGGATGTATTTTGACGTTTCCAAAATCCGGTTTTTGAGATCAGTCACAAACGACTTCTCGAGCCGCTCCTTTTCGGCCACATCTTTTTCGGCCACGAGGCGATTGTAGTTCTCGAGCGAGAATTTGGAGTCCACGGGGATAATTTTATCTTTCACAAACACCGCGGCATCGACAATAGTACCGTCACTAAAGGGGTACTGCATTTGGTACGAGCCGGGCGGGAGCACGTTCTTAAGCAAAGTTTCCAAATAATACTCGCCCAAGATCCCGCGCTGTTTGGGATTTTTTAAAATGTCCTGCAAGTCACGCAGCTGCTCGGTAAAGTTCATCACCTGCTTTTGGCCCTCCCCCACTTTCGTTAACTCTTGCACGATATCGCGGATGATTTTATTAGATTCGCTCGCCTGGACCCGTAAAGAGTCCTGCATAAAGCGCGCCGAGTCGGTGAGTTTAGCATCCATCACCTTGGTGAGCTCATTCAACTGATTTTGGAGTAAGAGCAGGCTGTTGGGATCAAACGCGGGAGCCACCGGCGCCGCTGATTTACCCCGCCCAAGCGCCCACGCTACCGCCCCTGTTATGATCGCGCCCACCATTATCCCTCCGGTAATATACAAAATCATCATGATAGCGGGATTATAACACCCCGCAGGGCCTCCGACCACGGACCAAAAAGAAAAAGCCCGAGCCATGATACCATCGCTGGGCTTTAAAAAAATAACTTCCTGTCTTGATGGGCCAATCTCGTTCTAGCTTGTAAGCGGCTGCGCCGCTCTCCTTCGTCGACCACCGCCAGATACTTTACCCGATACCGCAAAGGGCGGAGCCACGCAAAGTCGCTGGGCGATCCAATCAATCCCATGATGGTGCGGATGAGTTCACAATCTGCTTGGGGGAAGAACAACTCCTTTTGCTCGGCGGCTTTTATAGTCCACCAGCGATACCATTTGAGCATCATCCAGAGCGCCAAATATGTCAGTTCCCAATACTTTAAGTGGCGAAGCGCCACTCTCTCTTCACGGGGGAGTCTGGATCGACGAAGCGGAATACCCCGCTGGCGAGGCAAACGCTCTTCAGCCACAAACCGTGCGATATCCCACAGCTTGATCTGCTCTAAGCGCCGCGACTGGCGTGACCCCAATCGATTTCTACCGCCATTAAGCCACAAGACGCTCTCGAGGAGCCCAGCACGCATGGTCCGACCCATGGAGATCCCCCCATTATCATAGATCCTCCACAAGCGACCCATTAGTATTCGAGCCAGCGTTCGATTAGATAAGTGCCCGAGAAAAACTGCATCTTGTTTATCCATACTCCTTCTCCCGATAGATCGGATCAGCAGAGTCCTGTTCCCAGCTTGGTGGCAAAAATAACTGATTGGTAAAAGTTACCGCCAAACCTAAGGATTCCTGCAATTCTCCTATTGAGCCCCCGTTGATCCACAATTGAGCTGCCTTGGCTTCAGAGAACCTAATGGGTTCGTAGATAAAACCAAAAAGTAATCTGGAGCCGAGGCACAATACCGTGCAAGAGTCCCGATCAATGACAATCCACTCCTTGCCAATAGACTGGATCTCCAGGTTCTCTGCCATTACCCGATTGCCCCTAGCAGTAAATGCTCGTTGGCCGGGAATATATTCCTTGTTTTTTACCATCACCACACTCCTCTGTTAGAGATCAAAGTGAAAAGGAACCTCCCTCTCACGTGTCTGGATTTACCTTACTAGCGAATGTGGTGAAGGTCAAGGATCTATTCACTCATAATAAAAGGCCACCCACTAATGGGTGGCCTAAGGGCACTCTGCCAAAAAATCAATGTTTTTAACCTAATACTCCATCAAGAATCACTGCCCCCTCAAATCCTCCTCGCTCGAGATTCTTGGATCGTTGTTTACGCTCACACTCCTCCTCATCCAATCCATACTTCCGGGCGAGCGTCCACAACACTTCTTGAACATCGGCGAATTCTTCTACACTTGGATCCCGACGAAGTTCGGTAATCTCCTCCCACAACTTAGCCCAGAGCGCCAAGAGATATTCATCCTCACTCAAGGCTTGGTGGTAAACAACTGACTGGCCTTTACCTTTAATGAGCTCCGGAATTTTATCCCGCACAAGCTTAGGAACCCTCACGTGTCCATACATCTCCAGCTTAATCCTCTCAAGCACTAAAATGGTCGTGGGATCGGTGATGGGAGTAAACCGCAGGAAATGCTGACCACCCTTTTCAACCTCTTCCAACCACATCTTGAGTGGCCGAACATCAAAGGCTCGTCCCGCTTGGTAAACTGAAGCCTCTCGGTACAAAGGCCGATAAACAGCTTGTGCTTCTCCGGTTTCGGTATGGTAGCCCACTCCCATAAACTCGTAAGCGTAGTCATTCACTGGCCCTCTTGGTTGGTGCTTGTAGTGGTAATAGAACCCAGGTTTTGGGGCCTGCTTAGGTATTTCCATATTTTGACTCCTAATTTGAAGAAGGATCCGTTAAACTTCCACGGCCAGCATAGCACTTTAACCCGAAGCTGTCGCGCAAGGAAAAAGTCGCCGCAATCCGTAAAGATGTCGGCGACAGGAAAACAATCCGGCAGGATCAGAATTAGTCTTCTCGGATCCCAAAGCGCTGGGCCACCCCCCAAAACTCGCTCGTAAAACTTGCAAGCTTGCCCATATCTCCCTGACGCAAGAGGGCGATGACAGCTTTACCAATCTTGTGGAGATTGGCCATCGCCGGTTGAGCGTCGTGACGATGAGCTTTCTCCAGGATCACCACATCGGCTGCGGTCGCCTTGGGGAAATTAACATCGGAGGCCATCGTGAGGATCTCGACCCCTCCAAACTCGCCCCGGGCTTTGGCCAACAAGTAGTCTTGCTGGACTCGCATGATGTGCTTGGGCGGAGAGAGAGCAATGACGCGCTGGATACCCATTTGGGCTGAAGCCAGGTATTGGGCCACACCCCTTACTTCCTCGCGAGTGGTCTGAGCCGTTTCGTTAAAAACGACGATCCGACGGCAGAGTTCTTGATATTTGCGAGACCGAGTCGTCCGGCGCAAACCCTGAAACGCCGGGAGCTCGTGGTAATGAGCATCCAAAAATACTCGCGAGTCAGGAGAGAACTCTCGCCCACCCTGGTTGGGGATGCCGCAGCAGAGGTAGAGGTTAGCGTCTTCCTCCAGCGCCAACTCCACCGTCTTAGCTAACACTCCCAACTGGTACTCCTTGGGATTGCCCCACATCACGACTGGCCAGATGTCCGGTTTCAAAAACTGGGCATGGCTAACAATCAGTGTGTTCAGTACCACAACCAAACTCCTTCTGTTTGATGAGACAAAATTAAAAGCCCCCGCTGGT
>CAZMMP010000008.1:0-16415 GCA_964567425.1 uncultured Candidatus Saccharibacteria bacterium | reverse complement strand
AGATCCACGATGGGGTTGTGGTGCTTAAAAATCATTCGCTCGCGATGGTGCTCCTTGTTTCCTCTATTAACTTTGCTTTAAAATCGGCCGATGAGCAGCAGGCGATTCTGCTCCAGTTCCAAAACTTCCTTAATTCGCTTGATTTTCATATCCAGATTTTTATTCAATCGCGCCGCTTAGATATTAGAGGATATTTAGCTACCCTTGAAGAGCGGATGGCCTCCCAAACCAATGATCTCTTGAAGGTTCAAACTCGCGAATACATCGAGTTCATCAAAAATTTTACCGAGACCACTGAAATTATGACGAAAAACTTTTTCGTGGTTGTGCCCTACACCCCCGCTATTTTAACCGCTGGTAAATCCAAAAACTTTTTAGGTGGGTTGTTTGGCAAGTCCGCCCCCAACCCCACCAAAGCTAATGGAGGAGCAAATTTTGAGGAGGAGCGGCTCCAATTAGAGCAGCGTGCGGCGGTAGTAGAACAAGGCTTCCGCTCGATTGGCTTGCGAGTGGCACCGCTCGGGACCGAGGAGCTGGTCGAGCTCTACGGCAAATTGTTTAATCCGGGGCAAAACGATATCCCCACCATGATCACCCCTTAACTATGGCTCTCTTCGGCTTCGGTAAACCTAAAAACCCAGTTCCTGAAATTGCTCCGATTTTACCGGCCGACATTTATCGCGCGGGGATTCTCGAACTCAAAGATGTCATTGCTCCTTCCGCCCTCCAAATTACTCCGAAACTGCTGCATTTAGGTGACAAAGTAGCGCGTACTTTTTACGTTATTTCCTACCCCCGTTTTTTGTCGGAAGATTGGTTTGCGCCGGTAATTAATCTCGATAAGGTCTTTGATGTTTCTATTTTCGTCCAACCAATCGATTCCGCGATCGCTTTGCGCCAATTAGAGAAAAAGGTGGCCGAGGTCCAAAGCCAAATCTCCACTCGCGAAGACCGGGGATTGGTGCGCGACCCCGTGCTTGATACCGCCTATCAAGATATCGAGAATCTCCGGGACGCCCTCCAGCAAGCGCGAGAGAAAATCTTTGATGTTAGCCTTTACATCACCATCTACGGCGACACCGAAGACCAACTTGATAAAACCGAAAACGAGATCAAGGGGATTCTGGATGCTAAACTGGTATACCTAAAACCCGCCCTCTTTCAACAAGCGGAAGGATTCTCGAGTGTTCTCCCCGTCGCAGAAGATCAGTTAGCCGTCACCTACAAACTCAATTCCGCCCCCCTTTCCTCACTTTTTCCTTTTGTTTCCTTCGACCTCACCTCTAATAAAGGGATTTTGTATGGGATTAATCGCCACAATTCTTCTCTAATTCTCTTTGATCGTTTTTCCTTAGAGAACTACAACTCGGTGATCTTCGCCAAATCAGGCGCTGGCAAAAGCTACACCACCAAACTAGAAATCTTGCGTTCCCTCATGTTTGATACTGATGTGTTGGTGATTGATCCCGAGCGGGAGTATGAGTTCTTGGCTGAAGCGGTCGGCGGCCGCTATTTCAACATTTCTCTCACGAGCGAACACCACATTAATCCGTTTGATCTGCCATTTCCCCGCGAGGACGAGTCCGGCGCTGACGTACTCCGCTCCCACATCATCAACTTAGTGGGTCTCTTTCGTTTGATGTTGGGCGGCCTCACCCCTGAAGAAGATTCGATTATTGATCACGCGATTACTGAAACCTACGCGCTCAAAGACATCACCGCTGACTCTGATTTTACTCACAAACCAGCCCCCCTTCTGTCTGATCTGGAGTTGGTGTTGGCAGGGATGGAAGGAGGGGAGAGCCTCGCTCAACGACTCTTAAAGTACACGCGCGGCACCTGGGCCGGCTTTCTTAATAAACCAACGAACGTTGATATTAATAAGAAATTTGTCGTCTTCTCGGTGCGAGATATGGAGGATGAGCTGAAGCCGGTCGCAATGTATATTGTGATGCATAATATCTGGAACGCTATCCGTCGCAATCTCCGCAAACGTTTGTTGGTGATTGATGAGGCATGGTGGATGATGAAGTCTAACGATACCGCCTCCTTCTTGTTCTCCCTCGTCAAACGTGGCCGTAAGTATTTCTTGGGCGTCGCCACCATCACGCAAGACGTCGGCGACTTCCTAAAAAGCGATTATGGCTTGCCGATTATCACCAACTCTTCATTGCAACTGCTCTTAAAACAATCTCCCGCCTCGATTGATTTGGTCCAAAAGACGTTTCAGTTAACTGACGAAGAGAAGTATTTATTGCTGGAGTCAGACATTGGGGAAGGGATCTTCTTTGCCGGCCTTAAACATGTTGCCATTAAAGTTATCTCGTCCTACACCGAAAACCAAATTATCACCTCCGATCCATCAGAAATCTTGGCGATTAAACGCGCCAAACAAGAATTAGAAGCACAATCTAATGAACCAATCACTGCGCATTAGCCCCCTTAGCAAAGTCGCCTTGATCGTGATCGCGGCGTTATTTGATTTGGCCGAGCTTGGTATTAACCTGCTCCACTTAATTCCTTTCATCGGCAGTGCCGCCGCCATCGTTCTTGGTTTGGTGCTAAGCATTGCTACGCCAATAATTTTTGGAATTTGGTTTTTGTTGTTGGGGGTCGGATTTACCACCCCCGCTCGCGCTGGGACAGGAGTACTTGCCACTTTAACCGAATTTATTCCTGGACTTAATATCCTTCCCGCTACCACAATCGGGGTTATTACTATTATTCTTCTTGTAGAGCTAGAGGCTAAGCTTGCTACAACAGGCGTGCCGTTCCTCAAAAAATCAAAACAATGAAATATGTCGGTTGTTGTATCTTAAGTTTATTCTTACTCGCCACCAGCGCCGTGGCGCAAACCACCGCTGGTTTAGCGGTGGTTTGGGAGGCTGACACCTACACCCCCCCTAATTATCTTGGTAAAGCTTTGCCGAGCGCCGGGAGCACTGTCACCGTTACCGCCTTACCCTATGGGCCCAACGCGGCTGGCCTCCCCCTTACCGCCGCTGATTTTACTTACACTTGGACCAAAGATGGACTAAGTCTCCCTAGTTCCAGTGGAGTAGGTAAAAACAGTCTTAGTTTTACCGCGGCTAGTATGGGTAGTAATGTTATTGGCGTCCAAGCCGAAAGTAAGGCTAATAAATTAGTCCTGCAACAACAAATCATCATTCCTATTACTACTCCCCAGGTTTTATTATATGAATACGATCCACTGTGGGGCACCCTCCAAAACCGCACTCTCCCAACACTCTATCAATTATTAAAAAAAGAGTTGTCGGTGGCTGCTGTCCCTTACTTTATCAACACTAACGCCACTCGAGCGGGTGAGGTAGAATATGGCTGGCAGCTTAATGGTAAACCAATCATTACCAACACCACCCAACCCGAGCTGGCTACTTTTATTCGTCCTGATGACGCCCTAGAGGGGAGTAACGAAATTACTATAACCCTGCGTAATTTGTTAAATCCACTCCAAACAGCGCACAACGCTTTTAAAATCAGCTTTACCCAATAATCATGAATCCCACCGTCCTCCAAGGCAGCAAACCAGTCGCTTCCTCTTCCTACCAAAATTTAGGAGAATTCTTAAATCCTTTTTTCCTCCAACTAATCAAAATCACGGCCGCCCTCGCGGTCTTAGTAATCGCGTATTGGGGCTTATTGTATATGGTTAGTTTGGTGCCAGGAGTTAAATTAGAGAGTAAGGGCCGGATCACTGCCGCACTCTACGGCCTTTTACTTGCCTTAGCCGCTCTTCTTATTCTGAATGTTATTAACCCTGATATTGCTAAAACCTTGAATAACATTTTCCCCACCTCATGAACATCAGTCGTAGCGCGGTTATTGTTATTGTTGTTATTTTAAGCTTGGTCTTAGTAAGCGTTTTCGGCACTTGGGCTCTTATTTCGTATAATCTTTTGCCGGGGCCGCATCCTGTCGAATCAAATCCAATAGAAGACGCCACCATCACCCCCTCGTTTTTCCCAGCGCCAGAAACAAAGCCCGCCCCCTCCCTCCCAACCACCCCACCCAACCCTCCTTCGCCGACAACCACCTCTTCGGCCGTCCCCCTGACACCACCCTCCAAATCCAACCTAATCCAGAGCTTTAATAAAATTAGCGACGAACCCGTAGTGGGGGCCTTTGCGGTGGGGACGGCAAGCTCCAGTCGCGTGCTCTATGTGCGACGCTCCGACGGCCACCTCTTTAGCGTCGCCTCCAACCTTGGTTCTACTGTTGTTTCGAACACCACCATCGCTAAAACCTATCAAGTCCGCGGTGGCCAACCGACTACCACCCAAACCATCTTTGCTTTCCAAACGGTTGATCGTTCAAATAGTCAGTGGTTCTTGGCTCCGTTTACCTTTTTCGCCAGTAGTTCAGCCGCCACCTGGACTAGCGACCGAGCGGGGGACGACGAGGTAGTATTAGGGAGTATTGCCACCACCCCTTTTAGTAGCGCCGTTCGAGATGTACTACCCGCTCCTGATGAGAAAAAAATAGCTTTGGTAGAAACAAGTGGGGGAGGGACTGTCATTCGCGTGAGCGATTGGAGCGCACAAGGAGAGGTGGTTTTAAGCTTACCTTTCAAAGAATTAACTGTCTCCTGGCCTGCCACAACCACTCTCACCCTTCAAACCAAACCAGCCAACAACGCCCCGGGTTTGTTGTACGCCTACGACCTTAAGACTAAGCATTTAACCCTACTGATCAACAACGTGATCGGCCTTTCCGCCCTTCTAAGCCCCAGTGGCCGCTTTATTGCCTACAGCGGCATTAATCAAGGGTTGGTGTTCAGTGCTCTCTACGACCGGCAAACCAAAACCATCACTCGACTGCCGTTCACAACCTTACTCGAGAAGTGTGTTTGGGGTGAGGTTGGTGAAGTTTTATACTGCGGCGTCCCTAGTGAGTTCCCCAGCGGCCAATATCCAGATGACTGGTATCAAGGCCAAGTGGCTACCACTGACACCGTGTGGCAATTTAACCCCTTGAACGGCGAAAACAAATTGTTATACGACCCCAAAGCAGACAACTTAGGCCAAACTATCGACAGTAGTAATTTATTTACCAATAAAACCGGCACAACCCTTTATCTAATTAACAAAAATGACCTTAGTTTGTGGTCACTAGCGCTTGGGCCCGTTTTCGGACAATAAGTTCGTGCAGTACCCCAAAGAGATTACTGGTTACCCAATAGAGTGAAATAGCGGCCGGCAAACCAAAGCCAATTATCGTGATCATAATTGGGAAGGTAAACCGCATTTGGCGCGACATATTTTTAGCCAAATCAGAGGAAAGAGAAGGTTTGTCGTTTACAGTAGGGGTGTTTTTAGGAGTGGGAGGGAGAGCTAACTGTAATTGAAAATACTGCGCTGCTCCAGCTAAGAGCGCCAAAACAATACTCCGCTTAGTAAGATCAATAAAACCTAAAAACAGTGGGCTTAGGGTGGTAGGGAGGGGCACAAACGAATAGAGGAGTTCGGGTTTAAAATTAAATCCCGAACGGAAGACCCAATAGAGCGCTAACAATAAAGGGATTTGAATAATTAACAACAACACCCCTGAAAAAGGGTTAATCCCGTGCTCGCGATACAACGCCATCATCGCTTCCGCTTGAGCTTTTTGATCGTCAGCGTGTTTAGTCTTCAATTCTTTCAGGGTCGGCTCGAGCTCTTTTAGCTTGCGTTGAGTGTGCGTCATCCGATATTGGAGAGGGAAGAGGAGCAGCCGCACCACCACCGTAAGCAAAATAACCGACCAACCAATCGTCCCTCCCGGCAAAATATCCGTAAACCAAACTAACGCATTATACAAAGGCTGAAAAAAAATCAAATTAAAGAGATAGTGCATGTTTTAGTTTGGTTTTGAGGGCAGAGAAGGGGAGGGTTAACACTTCAGGGGTGGCAACGATTTTACCCTTTAAATCCTGCCGCCAGCCGGGCTGCACCACATCAAGGCCGGCGCGGATCCGCCGACGAGCTAAATTGCGGTCTACTGCCCGGCGAAAAGTCTTTTTTGAAGCAATAATCGCGAACATTCGCGGAGATTAAACACTAAGCTTCTTCCGTCCCTTGCGACGGCGGGCTTGGAGCACTTTGCGGCCAGTTTTACTAGCCGATCGAACTAAAAAGCCGTGGGTAGTGGCTCGCTTTCGCTTTTTTGGTTTATACGTAAATGACATGCGAGTATCCTAGCATACCACTTATGAGTTATCCACTCTCATCCACAGTTTATACACACCTAGAGATGAGTGTGGATAATTTGCGGCCCACCAGGGATAGCGCGTATAATAGGCCATGCTTGATCTGAAAAAGCTTTGGGATGATGCTTTAGCCGACATTGAACTTACTATTCCTAAAGCCCAATACAGCACCTGGTTTAGTCGCACCCGCGCCGTAAAGCACGACAGCGGCACTATTTATCTCGGGGTTCCTAATTCGTTTGTTAAAGAGTGGTTGGTAAGCAAACACCACAAACTAATCCTTAAATCTCTTCGCCAAATCGAGCCTGATATTCGCGCCCTCGAGTATCTAATCGTCCAAACTGAAGACTTACATCGACCCCGGCCCACTACCCCCACAAGCAAACCTCCTCAAGCGGCCGGCCAACTCGAAATGGCTGAGATTTACATCAACCGCGACGACAACCTCAATCCCAAATACATTTTCGATAGTTTTGTGGTCGGCCCTTTTAACGAACTGGCTCATGCGGCAACTCAAGCGGTGGTAAAGAAGTTGGGATTGGTCTACAACCCTCTTTTTATTTACGGCCCCACTGGGGTTGGTAAAACCCACCTGCTCCAATCAGCAGGGAATCATATTAAACACCATACCCCCCAGAAAAAAGTCTATTATGTTACCTCGGAACAGTTTTTGGTAGATTACATCAACTCCCTTCAAAACAATCGCGGTAATTTATTTAAGGAAAAGTATCGTAAGTACGACATGCTTATTATGGACGATGTTCAGTTTTTGGCTGGTAAAGATAAAATTCAAGAGGAATTGTTCCATTTATTTAATAATTTTTCGGAAAACAACAAACAAATTATCTTTTCTTCAGACAAACCGCCGCACCACATCCCCAATCTTGAGGATCGCCTTCGTTCGCGATTCGCCGGCGGCATGATCGTAGACGTTGCTCGTCCCGACTACGAATCACGCCTCGCTATTCTTAACAGTAAGGTTCGCCACGCCGAATTTCAGCCCGGCGACGAGGTAATTAAATACTTAGCTGAAAATATTCAAGATAGTATTCGCGAACTTGAGGGATCACTTAATACCATCATCTGCCAATGTCAGCTAAAAAATCGGCCCATGACGGTGGTGGAAGTGAAGCAGTTAATCAAAAACAACATCAAACCCAAAAAGATGTTGTCGCTCAAAAATTTAGCCGAAGTAGTAGCCAATTTCTACAACATTCCAGAAAAGAGTCTGTATGACCGGAGCCGCAAAAAAGAAGTGGTAAAGCCTCGGCAGGTGATTATGTTTTTAATGCGTGAGGATTTTAACTCCTCCTATCCCTTCATCGGCCAAAAGATGGGTGGTCGCGACCACACCACCGTGATCCATGCGTACGAGAAGATAAAGAGTGACTTAAAGGTGGATAACTCGTTGAATCAGGAGGTAGAACAAATCCGACTAATGCTGTATGCCGAATAAACCCCCATGCTTACCCCACCCTTATCCCCACAACCACACCCTAAAAACTCCAGTAGTTACTGGCTGTTTACAATTTATCCACCTATCCCCAGGCCTAATGATAATAATAAGTTTTTTTAAAAAATTATTTTATTACACCAATGAAACTCGAAACCTTTAAAGAAAAATTGCGAACCGCGGTAGGTTTAGCCGAGCGTACTACCGGCAAGAATCTCTCGTTGCCTATTTTAAGTTTTATTAAACTCGAAGCGAGCGAACGAGTGCTGACGCTTAAAGCAACTAATTTGGATTTAGGGATTGAGGTGGTGCTCCCCGCTAAGGTTGGGGAACCAGGCGAATTGATGGTTAGTGGTCCTACTATTAATAACTTTTTAGGTCATCTCTCAAAAGACGAAAAGGTAAGCCTTGAAACGTCAGGTAATGTGCTTACGGTGGTAACTACTCATACTCGGGCGGCGTTCACCACTCATCCGGTTGATGATTTTCCTCTTATCCCTCGGGTGGAAGGGGGAGCGAGCTTTACATTACCCGCCCGGCGCTTGTTAGAGGGGTTTAAAGCGGTGAGTTATGCCGCTTCGTTTTCAGATATTAAACCTGAAATCGCTAGTGTGTATATTTATCAAGCTGATGGCGATTTGATTTTTGTGGCGACCGACTCCTTTCGATTAGCAGAAAAACGAATTGTTCTTGAAAGTAAAATTAAAGAGGAGGTTAAGTTAATTGTTCCCATTAAAAACGTTGGAGAATTGATGCGCGTGCTTGAGGGGGCGGAGGATGAGGTTGAGGTGCGATTTAACCAAAACCAAGTGTCGTTAGCTACGCCGGGGATCTACCTCACTTCTCGCTTAGTTGATGGAGTTTTCCCTGATTACCGGCAAATTATGCCCACCGAGAGCAAGACGCAAGTGGTGGCCCTTAAACTTGATTTGTTAAATAGTTTTAAATTAGCCACGGTATTTACTGATAAATTAAATCAGATTACGATTCGGGCGGCAGTAACCCGCGGTGCGTGCGAACTATACTCGCGTAATGCCGAGGTGGGGGAGAACACCACCCTGCTCGAAGCGACACTTGAAGGCGAGGATTTAGAGGCCAGTTACAATGTGCGTTATATTCTTGATGGTTTTCCTTCTCTGGTGCTTGATAGTATTACCTTGCGTTTTAATGGCAAAAATCGCCCCCTTGTTCTTGCTGCAGTAGGGGACAGTACCTTTACCTATCTGGTGATGCCACTCAATCGCTAATGCAGGAACTTAAGTTTTTACTTGAGCGGTTTAAACATTTAGTTTCGACTGATGCTGTTCTAAAACAAGCGTTTAAAACCGCGGTCAAGCGAGCAACTGGTCATGAAATTAGTGGCAATGAGATTAAGGTCCAGGGTTGGAATATTTATTTGGCGACTACTCGGGGTCTTCGGAGTGAAATTTTTCTTAAACAGGAGGCAATTATGAGCGAATTAGAGCATACCCTCAAAGACCACCGCGTTAAAAAAGTGATTTAGTGTCGGGTGATCGCAATTGAGAGGCTTTGTTCGTTTTTATTCCGTTCGCTATCGTACACCACAACCCGGAGGGTGTTTTGCTGGTTAAGTTGGATGTTATTAATCTCACTGGGGATGAAATTAATCGTAAACGGGCTTTGTTTTGTGGTGTCTACAAGCTGATCGTTCAAAAAGACCTCTATTTGGCCAAGTGGGTATTTGGCGCGGTAGTCTTTAATACTCACGCTAATTCGATCGCTTCGGAGATAGGTCGATCCATTGCCGGATAGGTTAATAGTAAAGCGAGGTTGGTTGGCGGCGGTATGAGTAGTGTCGCTTTCGGTGGGGATGATGCTGTCGCTTTGATCAGCGTAGCCGTGTTGTTTAGCCCAGTCACGGATCGGTTTTTCCCACAACTCAAACTGACTGTCGTTTTGGCGACCAAGCCAATAAAGAATTGAGTGGACTTGTTGAACCACTTTTTCCTCGCGTTGTTCAGGGGGGGTGTAATCTGTCGCCAGCTTACCTGATGATTTGTCGATAAAGTAATTTTTATTACCCTGCCAAAAGCCGCGATCATAGGGTGGTAGTTCTGGAGAGGGAGGATCGGGTAAGGTAAAGTCTTCGTTTGGCATTTTTTTCAGCGCTTCGGCCATAAAGGCGTGCCAAAACGGGGCGACAATAAGGCCCGAAACTTTTTTCTCCATTGGGGTATTGTCGTTATTACCCGCCCAAGCACCCACAGCGATGCTCGGGGTGTAGCCGAGCACCCACGCGTCTTTGTAGTCATTAGTCGTGCCGGTCTTGGCTGCTACGTTATAACCGGGGAAGTAGAGCGAAGAGTGGGTGCCGTAGAGCGGTTCGCGAGCTTGGTCGTCCGAGAGAATGCTTGAGATCTCGCGTGCTGCTTGGGGGGCAAGGACGGAACGGGGTTGGGGTTGGAACTCTTCCAGCACTTGGCCTTTTGAATCCTCGATCCGTAAAATGTTAACAATGGGGTTGCGGACGCCGTCGTTGGCAAAAACGCTATAGCCGCCGGTCATTTCCAATAAACTTACTTCACCACCACCAAGCACTAGGGTTAGGCCGTAGCGATTAGGGTCGGTGAGGCTAGTGATTCCCATATTTTCAGCCAAGGCAATTGAATCTTTAACTCCCGCCAAATAAAGCACTTTAATAGCCGGAATATTAATAGATTGGGCGAGAGCGGTACGAAAGGTCATCGGCCCACGGAATTGTTCATCATAGTTGTGGGGGGCGTAGCAGCGCGACTCATCACGAGCACAACTGGTATCAAATTGGGTAGGGACATCAAAGATGGCTGTTTCAGAGGTAAAGCCCTTAGTAAACGCCGTGGCATACACAAAGGGTTTAAATGACGACCCTGGTTGGCGGTGAGCGAGGGTCACGTTAAAATTGCCGTCGTGGGCGGTGTCAAAGTAATCCCGGGAGCCAACCATAGTGAGGACTTGGCCGGTTTTGGGGTCGATGGCCACCAACCCTTCATTGTGGGCATTAAAGTTCTTTTCATTTGTCGCGCCATACTCTCGTACAATATCCTCGGCCTTGGCTTGGAGTTCGGCATCGAGAGTAGTGATTACCTTAAGGCCACGCGTTTCAATTTCATCCTCGCCATACTTTTGCGCTAAATAATCTCGGACCCACATCACAAAATGAGGGGCTTTAATGCCGCCGGTACTTTGGGGTAGGAAAGTGACTGTGGTGTTTTTGGCTGCTTCCGCCTCGGCGGGAGTGATGTATTTAAGCTCAACCATCTTCCCTAAGACTAAATTTTTACGGGTTTCGAGGGCTTCGCGATGAAGGCCGTAGGGCGAGTAGTAGGTTGGCGCTTGTGCCAGAGCGGCGATATAAGCTGCTTCAGGGACGGAAACGTCGCTGGCCGCTTTGCCGAAAAAAGATTGGGCTGCTTCTTCAACACCATACATATTGCCGCCATAGGGTGTTTCGTTGAGGTAAAGAGCAAGAATTTGATCCTTACTCATCACTTGTTCGAGCTTAATTGCTAACACTGCCTCCTTAAGTTTGCGGGTAAAGCTCTTTTCTTGGGTTAGCACCGAGTTTTTGATCGCTTGCTGGGTGATCGTTGAGCCACCTTGGCTTAATTGGCCGGTGGTGAGGTTAGCAAACACAGCGCGGACGATAGAGAGCGGCTCAATACCGTGGTGTTGATAGAAGTTTTGGTCCTCGATGGCGATGGTGGCGTGCTGGAGATTGGGCGAGATCTGCTCTAAGGGGACGACTTGGCGGCGGATCGTGCCATGCACGTCGTAGAGCAGCACTTTGCCGGTGCGATCGTAAATTTTAGTCGATTCAGTTACCACTCGATCGTTAAACGAGCTAAAGTCGGGGATCTCGAGTGTCGCGACCCAAAACATTACTAAGCCGCCGCCGAAAAGAGCGACGACGAGGCCGAGTAAAATTAGTTTCGTCACCCAAGCCGGCCATAACCGGCGCCGTTGAGTCATTATTTTCTATCCTAGCACAAGATCGGTATTTTTTTAAGTTTTTAAATACGAAAAAACCAGCACTGTGTTTCAAGTGCTGGTCGCGGTTACCCGCTAGTTGTTTTGTGATTTATCCTCGCCGCCGTCGTTTGGCGAGCATGACTGACGATGCGCCGAGGAGCACGAGTGTGGTGGGATCGGGGACGCCATTAATGTAAATAAGGGGACTCCGAAAACTATCTCCTGCCGCACTCAAATCAAACACCTTAGCACCGCTGGTCGTGGCGCTAATGTTTGAGTAGAGAATCTGGTCGAGCTTTAGGGCGTACAGCCCTGTTTGCTGGGGCGTAAAGTAGCCGGTTACTCGCAGATTGGCCCGTTCTCCATCGTGAATTTGGAGGTAATCCCCACTAACCCAACCCCCACCACTAACTTTTTGAATAGTGGTGGTTAATGACCCTGGTTTTATTTCATCCAAGTAGGTCATGGCAGGGGCATGCACCCCTGTGGAGCTCAGCTGAATCCAAGCCTCGTCTCCCAAGGAGTAGACGCCAAAATCGACTGTGAAGACGCCGTACTCATAGTAATTGCCCGGCTCGTCAAACCATCTTGTTTCGGCGGTGCCGCCAATCGGCACCACAGCCAACATCCCTGCTTGGGCAGTATTTACCACCATTATGGCCAGCACGCTTACTACTACTATTTCCACTCGTTTCATCGCAATACTCCGTTTTACGAAGGTCTGGTTTAGTCTCCCGCGCCGGGAAACTGTCTGGTCATACAGTATACTATAATCATAGTATTGTCAAGAGCTGTGTTGAGCCGCAAAATATGCTACAGTTGCGCCATATGACAGAAGTTTCTACAAAAAATATAGATCAAATCCTATCTCGTGGGGTGGGGGAATTTATCGACCCAGACAATAATTTTAAGAATAAACTACTTGCAAAAACTCAAGGCAAGTATTCTAAAGATATAATTATTAAGTTCGGTATTGACCCCACACGACCCGATATTCATTTAGGCCATGCGGTGGTGTTTAGAAAGTTACGACAGTTACAGGGTTTGGGTTGCAAGGTGATTTTTTTGGTCGGTGATTTTACTGCGCAAATTGGAGATCCTAGTGGGAAAAATAAAAGTAGACCAGAATTAGAGCTTCAAGAAATTGGCCGCAATGTTAAGACTTTTCTAGAACAAATTCATAAAATTATAGATACGACAGATGAAAATTTATTTTCTTGGATTAAAAACTCTGATTGGTTGTTTTCCGTCGAAGATATTATAGGAGAGGGATTAATAAAAAAAACCATCACCAATGATAAAGGTGAAAAATTAGAACTTGAGTTAGATGGAAAAACCTTTTTGGGAAAAGCTGTTTTATTTGAAAAAACAAGGATGCAAGTCAATGTCTCCCATTCCGGAGATGTTGTGGGTGTTACTGTAGCTAATTTGCTATCAAATCTAAGAAAAATAACTCTTTCTCAGTTGATTGAAAGAGACATGTTTAAGCATCGATTAGAAAACGGGAAAGAGCTTTTTATGCACGAGATGCTATATCCCGTTTTACAAGGGATTGATTCTTCTGTGTTGAATAATATTTATGGTAGTTGTGATTTGGAAATAGGGGGTACTGATCAAACCTTCAATATGTTAATGGGCCGTACGGTAATGAAGAACAGTAATCAAGAACCCCAATCGGTTCTATCTCTTAAAATTCTTGAGGGTTTGGATGGTAAGGAAAAAATGAGCAAGAGCTTAGATAATTATGTTTCCATTGTTGATCCCGCAAACGAAATGTATGGAAAGATAATGTCTATTCCCGATACTTCCATCCTCAATTACTTTGAGTTGTGTACGTACGTCCCAACAGAAGATCTTGGGAAGATCAAGGACTTTCTCTCCGATAGAAACAATAATCCCAAGGAGGTGAAGATGCGCTTGGCACGAGAAATCGTGGCTATTTATCATGGGGAAGATCAGGCGAAGCAAGCGGAGCAAAATTTTATTACCACTTTTCAAAATAAAGAACTGCCGGCGGAAATTCCTGAAGTGAAAGCGAGGGTGGGTGAAAAAGTAGCTGATATTTTAGTGGCCCACAAAATTGTTGAGTCTAAGACTGATTGGCGGCGCTTAGTGGAGGCGGGTGCGGTTACTGATTTGGTGACAAATGAGAGCATTGCGGACTCTAATCTCGAACTCAAATCGCCGCTTACCCTTAAGGTGGGTAAGCGGCGATTTGTAAAAATCCTTCTCTAAAAATTACACCATCTCTCCCTCGCCCTCTTCCTCATCATCTTCGATCTCACCATCAAGATCTCCATCAAGATCGTCGTCGGGCAGATCCCCATCTAAATCTCCAGCGAGATCATCCTCTAGCTCCTCGTCCTCAGTATCTTTGAAATCTTCTTCCATGATTGAATTTGCGTAGGCGCAAAATTTTTAATAAACTTCGGTCCCTAAAATTTCAAAGGATTTTAGGGACGCTTAATATTTAGCACACCGGTGTTTTTTTGCAATAGGGGAGTTAGCCGAGTGTGGATAAGCGGGCCGCGGTAGTGAGGGCAACCGCGATGGCGTCAAACTCGTCATCGTATTTTGGTTCGTGTAGAAGGGTGACGAGCCGTCGAACCATCGCCGCTATTTGCTGTTTGTCGGCGCTACCGTGGCCAGTGACGGTTTGTTTGATCTCGGGGGGCGAAAATTCGGCCACCGTGAGTTGGTGTTTAGCCGCCAAATAGAGTAATACTCCCCGGACCTCGCCCACCTGCATGGCGGTTTTTTGGTTGGTGGTAACAAACAGTTTTTCGAGGGCGAGGTGAGTTGGTCGCCACGCGGTAATGAGCGACTCTACTTCTGTGCCAATCGCCAACAAGCGTTCGGGGTGGGGGAGTTTGGTGCTGGTTTGGAGACAGGTAGAGTATTTAAGTGCCTCACTTTCCGCCTTCTCAAGAACGGCTACCCCACAACGTTCATAACCCGGATCAATACCCAGGATCACTACCCTAGAAGCCCGGGACATTAGTGGTGATTGTTTTAATGTCCTCATTAGTCTCCAGCTCGTCGAGTAAGTTAGCGAGCGCTTGTGTATCTACTTCACTAAGCTCCAAAGGGGTGGTGGCTTGCCAGCCCCCGTCTATTTTTTGAAAGGCCCAAGTCACGGCGCCGGGAGTGGCGAGTGAGCTATTATGTTTAGAGAGCAGGTGTTTTATCTCCTGGGAGGTGCGATTTTTGTTGTCGGTGATCCCTTCGAGGATGAGGGCGGCACCACCCGGACCGTAAGCCTCGTAGGTCACCTCCTCGTAGCTCGCGCCGCCTTGGCCGAGCGCCGCCTTAATCGAGCGTTCAATAGTGTCGCCGGGCATATTATTCTCCTTCGCTTTCTCAATCGCTCGGCGCAGGCCAGGGAGCGAACGATCGCCGTTTGCTTTACGCGCTTCGAGCGCTAATTGTCGCCCGAGCACGCTAAACAGCTTGCTCCGCTTTTGATCCTCACTCGCTTTTTGGCGCTTAATTTGCGCCCATTTGCTATGACCGGACATAGATAACTTCCAGCTTACCGCTTTCGAGCGTCAGCTTCAAACCCTTGACATATTAGATACTATTATGCTAGTATGTTGTCGAACGCTGAAACGTGGTGTTTTGGCGGTTTTTTTGTTCGTTCTTTGACAGGAGGTCTTCAATGAAGACGACAACGCGGGTGGCGCTGTGGGCGGTTGTGATGACGCTGTTGCTGGGCGTGGGCTCAGCGTTGGGTCAGTCCCTGTATAGCAATGGCGAGTTTTCTCGTCGGCAAGGGAATGCCTCGCTCAGTGGTCAGGTGTTGGTGGATACGATTTCGACCTCGGTCGATGTCTGGCCCAGCCAAGACCCCAAGCCTGGCAATATTGGTCGTTGGCAACTGATGGTGCAGTTCCGGGGGTCGTTCCTGAAAAACATCACCAAAGATGGCGATATCCAGTTTGCGCTGGATAACCCACGCCATAGCTTGATGACGTTCAGCACCAACATTCTGCAAGAGCACGAGGAAGAATGGGATGGAGAGGTGTATCGCTACGTCTCTTTTGATCCGGTGTTTCGGACCGAGGCTTGGGTTCATAGTCATTTGTATGACAACGGAGACGGCAAGGGAGTCCAGGGCGCAGCGTCCATCTCAACCGATAACCTTTGGAATAACTCGTGGGTTGATCTCAATGTGATGGGTGGGTCTATTACCGACTTACACATCGACATCGACCGCAACAGTAATCCCAACGGTATCCCTGGCATAAACTTCAGTGACTGGGATGCGACCATGTATTTCTCTGGTGTGGTGGAGGCCGACACCTTTACTGTCGGGATCACTCCCGAACCCACCTCGCTGGCTCTGCTCGGCTTGGCGGCCGGACCCCTGATGTGTCGCCTGTGTCGCCGACGTGCGTAAGGTAGGTGTCTGTGGGGGAAAAGCAAAACAAAGCCCGAGGGTATTCGTACCCCGGGCTTTTCTAATGCTCGTAACTCACCCCCCACCCCCTCTCTTACCCTAAGCGAGGGGGAAGTTGCATTTGCCCCTTCTCTTAAAGTAAGGGAAGGGGTTGGGGATGGGTTATTAGTTTTAGAGCAACTGGTTTTGGCGATCGGTTGGGAAGTCGTAGCCCAGATGTTCATACGCTTTACGGGTCGCTACCCGACCACGGGGCGTGCGCTCGAGGAGACCGAGCTGAATCAAATAGGGCTCGTGCACTTCTTCGACCGCCTCTTCTTCCTCGCTCGTGGCTGTGGCAATGGTATTGATCCCCACTGGGCCACCCCCGAATTTCTCAATAATCACCG
>CAZMMP010000007.1:0-16631 GCA_964567425.1 uncultured Candidatus Saccharibacteria bacterium | reverse complement strand
TTGCGTCTCTTGTCGGAATCGATGATGTGGTTGCTCACGTGCTTCCTGAAGACAAACTGAAGAAGATTCAGGAACTACAATCACAAGGTCGAGTGGTTGCAATGGCTGGTGATGGCGTAAATGATGCTCCAGCACTTGCCCAGGCCGATGTTGGTATTGCTATGGGAACCGGAACAGATGTGGCTATTGAGTCTGCTGGTATCACGCTTCTTGGAGGAGATATTTCAAAGCTTGTAAAGGCTATCAAGCTTTCGAAGATTACAATGCGTGGGATCAAGCAGAATCTCTTCTGGGCATTCATATACAACATTGTAGGCATACCGCTTGCAGCAGGAGCTTTGTACCCAGTCTTCGGATGGCTTCTAAACCCAGTCTTTGCCGGATTCGCTATGGCTATGTCTTCGGTGTCGGTTGTATCAAATTCGCTTCGCATTAAGGCTAAAAATCTATGATGACAAAACTCCTCTCATTATTAATTATCACAAGTGTCCTAGTAATAGGGGTGTTTGGCTTTACCTCAATGAATCATGGACCCAACCACGCAGTCGGTTGTATAGCTTCAGCTGTAGACAACACTCCATGTCCAGAAAACATTGCATCGATGTCGGTTCACCACATCCAAGCATTTGTCTCATTCTTCAGTGTGGTCCCATCAATTCCATTTATCTTCCTGCTTGCTCTTCTCTTCGCTGTATTTCTTGGTATAGGATTTTTATATATAAAACAATCGGATTCATTAGTTGATCGGGTACTGTGGCGATTCCAGCACGATCCCGAACGTCAGCTGGTGCGTCCAAGAAAAATAACTCGTTGGCTTTCGCTATTTGAAAACAGCCCTTCTTTGCAGAGGATTTCTCTTATCAATTCTAATCTCAAAAATCTATGCAAACAAAAAATAACAAACACAATAAATTTCATGATCCAGCCGATCCGGATGTGGCATTCGATCTGGTCTGTGGCATGGAACTTGATGCAGACGATATCAAGGCAAGTGCAGAGTATAAAGGCAAAACCTACTACTTTTGCGCTATCCACTGCAAGAATCACTTCACAGCCGACCCTATGAAGTATGTCGGGGAATAATTATTAAATTAACTACAAAAATATGAACAATCAAAACAATAAAATCTTATATGGAATCGGTGGCATTGTGATTGGTCTCATTCTTGCCGGAGTGTTCTATCCGATGATGCGATATGGCGGATACGGAATGATGAATTGGCGAAATAACTCATCGTATGAGCAAGGAGTGAATGGAAACACTCAAATTGCCAGCACGATCGACAAGCACTTCATTGAGCAGATGATTCCTCATCACGAGGGTGCAATTGCTATGGCAAATCTTGCGCTCAAAAAAGCTAAGCATCCGGAGATCAAAACTCTAGCCACAGCGATCATTGCTGCCCAGACAACAGAAATTCAAAGCATGAATGGCTGGTATCAAGACTGGTTTGGTAGTGTTGTTCCAAAAGTAAGTACTGGAATGATGAGCGGAGGCATCATGTCTCAAAATGGCATGCACATGGGTGGCCAGGAGGATATGACCGCATTGGAAAATGCCACAGATTTCGATAAAGCATTCATCGAGGAGATGATTCCACATCATCAGTTGGCAATCATGATGGCAAACATGCTTCAGTCAGGGACCAATCGTCCTGAGATGCAACAGCTTGCAAAGAATATTATCACCTCTCAGTCAAAAGAGATTCAGCAGATGCAAGGTTGGTATGTGCAGTGGTACAAATAAATTTATTAAAAATAATTAAACAAAAAAGATATGAAAAAATCATCATTTATTCACGGAGTATCAATCGTAGCAGCAATCTGGGGAGCATTGGCACTCATCGGTGCGTGGCTTGCAGGAGAAGGTGGAACCATTTGGGGCTTCACGTATCAGCACTGCATCAATGATGCCATCGTCCTCATGCTTATCTCGATCTCGGCTGGTATCTGTGCTCTCTATCGCCGACAGCTTGAACAGAAATAAGACTGAAATTACCAATGACTACACAAACACAAAAATATACCTTTCACGTACATGGGATGCACTGCAACGCTTGTGTACTCATGACAGAAAGCGAGCTTGGCGATCTACCCAATATCACGCATGTTAAATCCAGCCTAAAACATCATTCGGTAGAAGTTACTGGAAACTTTGGTGACAAAACCCAAGAGCAGATTGCGGAGGAGCTGACGATACCACTCAAGCCTCATGGCTACACTGTTTCTATTGAAAGACAAAAGCACAATGCCAAATGGGGAGACTTCAAGATTGCTGTCCCGATCGCTCTCGGTTTTGCCGTACTCTTTGTGGTGCTGCAGAAAATGGGAATCGTAAATCTTGTCAGTGCCGGTAACGTGACTTACGGAACGGCATTTGTGATCGGTATCATTGCATCGCTTTCGACCTGTATGGCAGTAGTTGGTGGATTGGTACTCTCAATGTCTGCAACATTTGCCAAAGAGGGTGACAAGGTGCGGCCTCAGCTCATGTTCCATGTCGGACGAATTACCTCATTCTTTTTCCTAGGTGGTGTGATAGGTGCGATAGGATCAGCGTTCACGCTCAATACTTCAGCCACGTTCATTCTAAGTCTGATTATCGGAATCGTGATGCTCATTCTTGGTATCAATCTCCTCGACACATTTCACTGGGCTAAGAAATTACAGCCATCAATGCCGAAGTTTATTGCCAAACATGCCCATGGAGTATCGAAACTCAATCACACACTTACGCCTCTTCTCGTTGGTGTTGCGACATTCTTCCTACCCTGTGGATTCACTCAATCGATGCAGCTCTATACGCTAACTACAGGAAGTTTTCTCACTGGAGGACTCACTATGCTTGCGTTCGCACTTGGAACATTGCCAGTACTAGCTCTGATCAGTTTCAGCTCATTCAGTATTCAAAAGAGTTCAAAAGCTGGAGTTTTCTTCAAAACAGCCGGACTGATCGTCATCATGTTCGCACTCTTCAATCTTATTAATAGCTTGGTCGTGATTGGGGTTATTTCGCCAGTCTTTAGTTTCTAGTATAATTCCAATTATGAAAGCAACTATTATCTCAATTTTGGTGGCAGTAGTACTCATTGGTGGGGCCTTTGTGCTCACAAAAAGCGGTGGCGACACCGGACAAGCAGCAAATGCAAACAATGTCAGCATTGTTGATGGAAAACAGATTATTGAAATAACTGCGAGAGGCGGTTACCAACCAAGAAAAAGTATTGCCAAGGCAGGTATACCAACAATCATTCGATTTAACACAAAAGGGACCTTTGATTGCTCATCGTCGGTCAGAATTCCAAGCATGGGAATAAGCAAATCACTTCCGCAAACAGGATCAACTGATATTGATATTGGAACTCAGAAGGTGGCAACTCTACAAGGAACATGTGGAATGGGAATGTACCCGTTTGAGGTAGATTTTCAGAGCTAAAGGTTCGATTTATTAGATTCAGGATGATGTGAATGTAGATTTTCGAGGTGTTGAGAAGGTGTAATGTCTGCTGTCTGGCAAACATACGAGAGTTTCCCAAGTATTAAATGGAGGTTTTCTTCAGATAACTTGGTTTCAACATGTTTCTGAATCGATCCAATAATTTCTTCAGAGTGCACAACATTCTCAATCGGCTCTGTTTTAAATTCGCATGAGTCAGTAAACACAACTATGCTTTGAAAAGTATTCTCTGGAATAGATGGCATGAGGGACTTGAGAGACATAATATGGGACCAGTTTTGTCGGATAGGATTTTGGAATTGGAATTTATTTTTTCCACCAGGCAATGATTGGGTCCAGTTGTCTTGGTCCTTGCTGCCAAATATCCAGCCTTTGTAATCTTTACTTTCAATTACGAAGATGCCGAACCTCGATACAACTAGGTGGTCAATTTGAGACGATCCATTATGATTCGAAGGAATTGTTAGGTTATTAAAGATGAAATAGTCTTTGTAACTCAAACCTTCTGCAAGAATGTGGGCAATTTCTTGTTCGCCGTCAGTAAGTCCATCCATGTAGCATTTACAGCCATGCTTTTCACTGTTGATGGATTTGATCTGTTCCTGGCTTGCATCTGTGGGAATATACAAGTTGTTTGAGACACTGTCTCGTGATCGGTTCTTGATCTTCTTGATGATCCACACAATGCCACCGAGCATTAAAGTCCAGATGATTATTTTTCCGAAGAGGACAATAAGATTGCTATCTGAATTTATTTGACTGAGCAAGATGAAGGCAACTCCTATAACAAAAATACCTTTGATCGGTTCAAAACGTTGGCTGTACTTTCCGTATCGGCGATGGCGGTAGTAATATGGTTTTCGATAATTTCTGTAATAGCTCATTGATGAATGTTGTTGAGACAATTATAACCGAAATTAGATAAATAGACTTTAGACAAAAACTTTATATAAACACTAAAAAATGGTAAACAAAGAGCAATGGAATGGTTTGAAAGACTAAAAACAGGACTTTTGATAACAAGCATCAAGGGTGACATACGACAGCCACACAACGAAGCGATGGGTAATATCGCTAAGGGTTATTCTCGCTGGCACACCGCATCTAGTTATTTTTATGATATGGAAAGAATTTTGTTAGAAATGAAGATGACACGGTCCTTTGTGGACCAGCTTCCGGATGATGCTTTTTACACAACGCATGCTATCAATTCAGAGGATTACATTATGTATCATCATGGTTATTTTCTCGATCTGGTTCACCAGCTCAAGGACAAGATGTGTCAACTACTGAGTGCAATTACTAATCCAGATAAGAAATATTCGAGTAAGGATGAGAAGGCAGTGAAGCTAAGTAAATTACTAAATAATGATCGTATCAAACGAATACCTGGTCTAGTAAAAGTTTTGAGTGAGTGGGATGACAGTGCACATAAAGGACCGATTTCTATCGCTCTCAAAAAGCGCACGAACTACCATCATTTTAAGAATCCTCTTACAGGAACTGAATCATATTTTCAGGCGAAAGCGCAGCGTAACCTTTTGCGACCAGAGATGCAGGTTCATCTAAGTGAATATGGTAAGCAAATGGTCGATGAAAGGAGAAAGAAAAATTTAGATGCATGGCAAGCAGAAGCAAAAGAAAAGATGCAAAAAACCTCTGAAGCCATTACTTCCAATCTTGAAGCTATATCAAAATCTGTCACAGAATATTATAAGTTTCCTAAATCTGATGACCTTGCAGGCAAGAGGGTATTCATGCGCTATATGCCTATGCTTGAATCAGTGAAAACTGTCCCGAGTACTCGAACGATTACCGATATCGACTCAATCTCTGCAACAATGTTAAAAGGGCTAGCAGAATTGCTTCAAGAAGCACTAAAGGATGACTTTGTTGCCCTTTATACAAACGGAAGTATGGCACGTGGTGAATTTAACATGGGTCTGTCGGATGTAAATATTGTTGTTGTCCTCAAGGATACGACACCGATACCAAAAGATGTTCTAAGAAATATTATTGAAGCTCCTGCTAAGGAATGGGGCATACCGACTGATGTTCAAATACTCTCACAGTCTGAGTTTATGGCCAAAGGAAATGAGAAAATGAGATTTATTTGTAAGACTGATGGAGTGAGAATTTTTGGTCCAGACCTACTTCAGTATGATCCATTACCAAACAAGTCTTATAAGCTCGTGTGGCTACTTAATAGTGATTTTAAAAATAAGTTGGCAGCATATCGTGCCTGGATTGAGGCTCAGCCATCAATCCCAATAGGGAGACGTTCGGCGATGATAGCTCGTGATCTTGCAAAGAGAGCTTATCGTATGGCTTTTGGACAGGTAATAGGCAATAACACTGTATACACAGCTAGCTTTAAGGAGATGCGTAGACTGTTTCAGTTCTACACACCTGAAAATAAAAAATTTCTTGATATGACATACCAACTCACTCAGCGATATCCAGGAGCTGACAAGGAAGGATTATTGGTTATGGTTGAATCGTATCAGCGTAATCTTCTTCCGCTCTATGATCGGGTAAATGAAGTCGTGAATGGTGTGAAGGAGGAAATACAAGAAGGTCAGAATCCAGGCATTGCTCCAGTGCATGCAAAACATTAAAAATGTGTTCTTTTTTGCACCTATTTGCCCTAAATTGCCCTTTTTCACCCTAACACTAGGCCAGATTAAGCCGAAAAGAGCCAAATTAAGCCAAAATTGCTATACTTTGCATGTCAGGAATGTAGATCGTCGCATCGTTCCTTCTCTCGAAAATAGTTCTAACATCCTCTACAACGGCACCCCACTAGTGGTATACTTGAGCTATTAGTTACTAATAGTTTTGATTATGTCTACCTATCTAGTGCTCTTGGTGGTGTTAAGTGGGATCGGGATCTTAAACACGCTCTACTTAAGTTGGCACACTATTACCGGGCGGCCCATGAAGTGTCTCTTTTTCCCTCATGAGTGGTGTCGCATCGTGCAGTACAACAAGCGGTATAACCGAACGTTTGGCATTCCTAATTCGTTCGCTGGACTTGTTTTGTACAGTCTCATTTTTATTTTAACGTTGCTCTTTGTGGCGGGTAGCGTGTCACTGACACCGGTGTTTGGGTTAGTCGGTCTTGGCTTCTTATTTTCGCTTTACTTTCTCCTGATTCAAGCGTTTGTGCTCGAGGCTTTTTGCACTTGGTGTGTGTTGTCCGCGCTCGATTTTACCCTAATGGTGATGGTGCTCATCATCAATTTTTCATGAAGCTCGGCTAGAGTGCTCGGAGATGAGTTGGGAAGCCAATTTGTTTTTTATCCTCGGCTCGATTGTCTTCGGGCTCATCTTGCTGGGTTTGCTGGCTGGTGTGCTATGGCTGGCGCGGGCGCGGGCGCGGCTCCGGGCCAATCGCTGGTGGCGCTGGATTAAAAAATAACCCAATAATTTATTTTTAGACATGACCAAAAAAACAAACGTCGCAGTAGGAGTGGGGGCGGGCGTGCTGGCGGCGGGAGCGGCGGCGTACCTCCTCTTCGGCCCCGAGGGTAAAAAGCACCGCAAACAAATCCAGGGCTGGGCCGTGCGGATGAAGGGGGAGATGATCGAGAAGTTTGAAGAGGCGAAAGAGTTGACCGAGCCGGTGTATCACCGGATTGTGGATGAAGTGGCGGACCGGTATCAAAAATTGAAAAACGTGGACCAAGCCGAGCTCGATGAGCTTGTCACTGATATCCGCAAGCACTGGAAGGCGATCTCGAGTAGCTCCCGGGCGACCCCTAAGCGGTCGGGGCGGAAGAAGAAGGTAGAAAAAGATAAATAAAAAAGACAGGTCTCCGGGCAGTCGCGATGAGTGTGAGTCAACATCGCAAGTACGTTGAGGAGCCTGTCTGATTTTTGTGGCACCGGCCGTGATTTATTGATCAGGGATGGGTGCTCGATGGGCGCATGCCCATTTAAATTGAAACAAAGACCTGGGGGTGCCCATTAGGGCGGTGATCTTTCCTTTCTCACTTTTCACTCCTTTGGGGGTGAGAAAAGTTGAAATGAAGTGACTCGCTGGTGACCCGCGTCAACCAAACAAGCCGTTGCCAGCTTACTCCTTGCCAGTAGAGCTGTCAACTAAAGTTATCAACCGTCTTAAATCCCAGCGAGTTGAATGGCGCCGTAGAGCACGACAAGACCCAGCAAGGTCATGATGGTAGTGAGCACTTGGGGGTGGCGATGATGGCTCTCGGGCAAAAGATCGCTTGCTCCAATGTAGAGGAAGAAGCCGGCAAAAAGCGCCAAAGCGACGCCGAGCGTATTTTCGGGGACGGTAAAAAAGAGAGTTGAAGCGACGCCAAGCACGGGGGCGAGGGCGTCCAGGAGGAGCCAGCGCAGAGCGCTTTGTCGGGAGCCGGCATTTTTAAGGATCAAACTGACGGTGTTAATACCGTCCGAAAAGTCGTGCACGAGGACGGCGATGGCCACAATACTCCCTACAGCGCTTGAGACTTGGAAGGCGAGGCCGATAGCGGCGCCATCGAGAAAGCTGTGGAGCGCTAAGCTGGCGGCACCGAGCTTGCTTGGGTGATGGGGGGAGGGGGTGGTCTCGTTGGTATGATGGTGGTGAAGGGCGGTGAGTCGATCCAGGATAAGGTACGTGGCAAACCCGAGTGCGACGAGCGAGGTGATTTCGCTGACGCTATACCTCCAGCCGAGCGTTATGGCTTCGGGAATAAGATCAAAAAAAGCTACGCCAATCACGGCGCCGGCGCTGAAGCCGAGGATTAAGTGAAGTCGGTCTTTAAAACGGAGAGCAAATAGTCCGCCGCCAAGCGTGGAGAGAAAGGTGGCAATGGCGATGATAAATGGCATTGCTTAGATCTTACTACACAAGTTATAATACGGGAATGAAAACGCAACTTAAAATTTTGGTCACTCTGGCTATCGTTGGCTCCGGGCTCGCCCTGCTCGGGTCCGCCACCTCGGCTGCTACCTGTACTTTTACTCGCACGCTCGGGTTAGGAGATTCGGGAGAGGATGTGCGGTGTCTGCAACAATATTTAAACAGCAACGGATACGTGATTGCTTCAACGGGCGCTGGTTCGCCCGGCCATGAGACGGGGAGTTTTGGTCAATTAACTGTCGCCGCTCTCACGCGTTGGCAAACCGCCCGCGGTATTTCTCCCGCTACTGGCGCGTTCGGCCCTCTTTCTCGGGCGGGGTATGTGAGTGCCAGCGATGATGCCACCCCTACTTCGGTAACGCCAGCACCGGCCCAACCCGATGCCTCGGCCTTGCAAAGTGCGCTCCAAGAGAAAGTCCGGCAAATAATCAAAAACGCTCATAAGTACCTCGATGATACTCGCGATGATATCGGTGACTCTAAAAATAGTACGGATGTTAACGTGGCTAATACCATGGCTGATCGGGCCGAAGCTAAATTAATGGATGCACTCTACGCGTTTGTTGATAATGAGTATGACAGCGCGGCCAGTTTGGCCAGCCGGGCGCTCGATTACGCTAAAGATGCGCGTGAGCAAGTTAATGGCGACGGCGAAGAGGCGCAAAATGCTCTTGATGATGCCAGCGACGCGATTGATGAAGCGCGCAGTGCAATCAGTCGCGCTAGCAATCGGGGGAAGAACGTGAGCGATGCGCGCTCCAGCTTAAGCGATGCGGTCAATAAATTTGATGATGCCCAGGATGCGTATGATAACGAGGAGTATAGCTCCGCTCTTTCTCTAGCAAAACGTGCCTTGCAGTATGCGCAAGATGCTGAAGACGCTCTGCCTTAATCGCCATCCGTTTTTTTCTTATGCTTAAGCCGTCAGCTCTCTTAGTTCTTCGTTTAGCGTTTGTGATTGTATTTGGGTGGTTTGGTACGCAACAATTACTTCATCCAGGGGATTGGATCGGACTTATCCCAGCCGGCGTGGTGAGTGCGACAAGCCTTTCCGCGGCCACGCTCGTGCTCGTCAATGGTGGGGCCGAACTCTTGGGTGCTCTGTTGTTGCTGTTGGGGTGGTGGTTGCCGCTGGTTGCTACGCTGGGCGCGCTCCACGTATTCTCCATTGTGGTGGTGGTTGGCTTTAGTGCGGTGGGGATTCGTGACATTGGTCTCGCGCTCGCGCTCGTGGCGCTCGCGCTCGGGAGTCGCCGCTCGCGGTAAACAAAAAAATAATTAGTTGTGAGAGAGTTTATGCACAACTCTTTCTAGTACTGCCGTGTATAATAAGTTCATGGCGAAAGAAATTAAAAAGTGCGAAGGAGGGATGTGCGCCTGTGGTTGCAGTTGCCATGCGGTGGGAGCGTATCACTGGCACGTGCTCTTACGCTGGTTTCTCGGTTTGATTATTGTCGTCCTGGTTTTTAATTTAGGAGTGGCGATTGGCGAGCTTAAGAGTCAAATGATGGGTGGTTGGTCCGGCGCCTGGTCACGATATGATCGAGGGGGTCAGATGATGTCCGGGTGGGATCGCTCGGATGCGAACTGGTTTGGGGGGAATGTCCCGATGATGCGCTCGACCTACAGCGTTCCGAGCGCCTCAACTACTCCCGGGAGGTAAGACTCTCTACCAGCCGACCAATTGCTCGATCCAGTAAAATCGCCCCCACGAAAACAACGAGGAGGGCGATTTCTCCGTATTTAACATAATGCCGGACGAGGCCGAAGGAGGAGCTGGCAAAATAGCCAACGCCGCCAAGTGCACTAACCCAGATTAAATTAGCGGCCAAAATGGTTTTAAAATAGCGACGGCGGTCTATGCGATGCAAACCGGCCCGAGCTAAAATGGCATGGTTTAAACCGTAGGTAAATTTGCAAATGAAAACCGCCAAGAAAAATTGACGCTCCAACATCGGCTCGAGAGCGCGGGTCAAACGTCGTGCCATGCGTTCGGCTAAGGGCCAGCGCGGTAAAATGGTTGCGCCCAGCCAATACCACAAATAATCACCAATCATCACGCCGGCAAAAATCGCGAGGAAGGCGGGGAGGGCGTGAATGATTCGCTGATGACTTAAAAAAGCGCCCGTCAGCAACACGACGTCGCCTTCGAGAATCATCCCCACGAAGAGGCCTAGGTAAATCCACCACATGATCGCTTTAGTGTAGCAGATTTTGGTATACTAGAGGGTAATGGAACCAGAGATCCTCGCGAAGCTTGCCGCTCAAGAACAAAAACTTGAAGCGATCTATGCCTCGGTTGAAAAAACGCGCAAATACATTTTTTGGACCGTGGTGGTAACGGCGGTGCTCTTTGTGTTGCCGCTGATTGGTCTGGCGTTCGCTATCCCGAGTTATCTCTCGACGCTTTCGGGTTTAACTAATCTTTAATCCTGGCCTATGGCTGCCAGCGTCTGGTATCTCGTCCTGGCAGCCAGCTTCCTGTTTAATCTTGCTTACCTCACGTACCACTTCTTAACTGGTGCGCCGCTGCGCTGCCTCTTCCTTCCCAGTGAGTGGTGTATCAAGGCTGGCCATCGCGGGGCTGAATCCCACTGGCGATGGATTTTTTTAGCTGAAGCTGTGGTTCTTCTCTTGGTGGGTTTAGTCTGGCTGACGTCATAGGGGAGTTATCCCCAGGCAGAGAACTTGCGAGTGAACAAACGTTCACTTATACTCTAAGGCATGAAACGACGAGAAATGGTGCGAGCGATTAAGCGGGAGTTGGTGGAGCTAAATGCGCTCATCGATACTAAAATTATTCGCGGTCAGTCGTATCAGCGCGAGGCTCGTCGGCATAAGCTGCTCTTAAGTTATGTACGAACGGTATAAAGCGAGCATTCTCGACTTCTATCAGGCGCGCAAGCGCTTGCCGAGCTATCGCGAGATCATGGCCTTGGCGGGCTTTCGCTCGACTAATGCGGCCGCTCGACTGGTGAAAAAGCTCCTTGATGAAGGGGTGGTGACTCGCGATCACGACGGCCGGTTAGTGCCGGGGGCGGGCTTGGAGCCCGGAGTGCCTTTGCTTGGGCTCGTTGAGGCGGGGATTCCGACCGTGACTGAACAAGTGGCTTTAAATACCGTTAGCCTCGATGATCTCTTACTCGAGCGCCGCGATGGCGCTTATCTCTTGCGGGTTAAGGGCGACTCGATGATCGAGGCGGGGATTCATGATGGTGATTTAGTGCTAGCCGACACCGCCGAGAAGAGTCGAGCGCGAGCTGGCGATATTGTGGTGGCTGAAGTCGATGGGGGCTGGACCCTTAAGTATCTGCGCGACAAAAAAGGTAAGCCCTATCTTGAACCAGCGAACAAAAAATACAAACCGATTTATCCCACGGAGTCGTTTACTGTGGCAGCCATTGTGCGAGCGGTGATTCGTAAATACTGAGGATCGCGAGCGGTGGCTAAGGGATATCGTTCCACAATCTTATTGCGCCGTGCTACGATGAGCGGGTAATGAATAAAATAGAACAAGCGATCTGGGATGAGATCCAAAGGGCCGATACTATTCTGCTGCATCTCCATCCGCGTCCTGATCCCGACAGCGTTGGTTCGGCCCTGGCGCTGTGGCACGGGCTCCGTAGCTTAGGTAAAAATGTAACCGTCATTCGGGGCGATTCACCAAAGCCGGAATATCTAAAATTTTTGCCAGGCTGGGAGCATATTAGTGATCAGGATTTTACTCAAGTAGATTTTTCGCAATTTGATTTGTTTATCATTCTTGATAGCGGTGGCTTAAATCGAGTTTCAGAAGTGGTGGCGCTCGAGCTCCCGGCCAATTTGCAAACAATTGTAATTGACCACCACCAAACGACTCTCTCGTTTGGGGCGATTAATTATCTCGACCCGGGCGCGGCCGCTACGGCTGAAATGCTCTTTAATCTCTTTGAAGTGTGGGGAGTACCCCTTTCGCCCGAGCTGGCACGTTGCCTCTATTTAGGTTTGTGGGGCGACACGGGCGGCTTTAAATACTCCAACACTACGGCTCGTACGCTCGTAATCGCCAGCCAGCTGGTTGCTGCTTGGCCCAACTTTTTTAAAGATATTGATGCGATTGAGAATAATCAGGATGTGGACCGGATGCGGGTGCGGGCGTTGGCGACTCTCGCGGCCGAGGCTCTGAAGGGGGATCAGGTTCGGCTGGCGACCCTCTCGCAAGAACAGCTGCATCAAGCGGGGATTAGGGAATTTGAGGGAGAGGGGTCTGGTGGGTCAATTGCTAATACCTTGCGTTCAATCGCGGGCTGTCAAATTGGTGTAAGCATCCTCGAAGAAGGGGAGGGAGTGGTTAAAGTGAGCGCGCGGAGTCGTGATGGGGCGAAATATGATGTCTCTAAATTAATGGGAGAATTAGGCGGCGGCGGCCATGCGGCCGCCGCCGGCGCCACGGTCGCAGGGGCGACCGTGGCGCAAGTACGTGAGCGCTTACTGGTTTTGCTGTCCGAGCTCTACCCTGATTTAGTTGACGGATAGTTGAGAAGTGTTACCATTGACAACGGTAGAGGGGAACTGATGTTCAGTCCCCGACGATCTTTACAGGAGAAATGGAATGCTCCGCAGAAAATTGGCATCTCGGCCCTCATCCAAGAAGGGGGCGGTTGGGGAGGATCGGGTACTTTCAGCCGATGAGGACTGGGAGGTAAAAATTCGAGACGAGACGGGGGATTTTGAGCTTGTCCTCGCTATTGCAGCAGTCACTACTGTGGGGGTCAGGTTGGCGGTTATTTCGCAGTTGCCGCCAGGGATTTTGCTCGAAACTACGACTTTTCGTGGAGATGTGGTGGGCGTACTGCAGCGCTGTGTCGAAACCAATTTTCTGTTCGACCGGCGCCTGAAGATTTTGCGGCGAGGGGCCGATCAGCCGCTCGCGGTCTTTGAGATGCGGTATCAGGAGGCGGCCCAAGGCGTTCAGATTTTCCAAGCCTAATAAGGGGCTGAACCCAGCAAACCAAACCGGCCATCAAGATGGCCGGTTTTTTCAAAACAGTGTTTAATAGGGGAAGTGAGATTAAGCGAACGGCAAATTATTATGGTGGTGATGTTGTTGGCGCTCGGCGGCGCCGCTTTGTGGTTGTGGCAAATGGTCCAGCCACGGAGGGTGAACGGCGTTTCTCCTATTCCTACCACCCTTGGGGTGTCGCCGGCAGCCACTGTTCGGCTGTATTTCGGTAATCGCTTGGCGGACCCCAAGGGTTTGAATTGCAGCGAGGTATACCCGGCCGAGCGTGCCGTTCGGGCTGATTTGGCCCAGCCGCGCCAAGCTCTCGACCTCCTCTTGGCTGGTCCCACCGCGGGGGAGCAGGCCTTGGGTTTTGTGAGCTCGCTCCCGGCCGGGAGTCGGGTCGAAGAGTTCGCCGTGCGGGGCGACACGGCTTTGGTGACGCTCGTCGCCCCGGGAGCAACGGCAGGCTCTTGTTTGACCACGGCCATTCGGGCGCAAATGATCCAGACCTTGCGCCAATTCCCGGACGTCCGAGCGGTGACCCTGGTGCTTAATTGACATTCGGGCAGGGATGAGTAGAATAGTGGATAAGCCCGGGGGGCCTTTTTTATTATAATTTCTTTATGAGTCTTACAAGTTATTTAAGCGAAACGAAGAGTGAGCTGCGTCATGTCACCTGGCCGAGCCGCGCCCAGGCGCTTTCCTATACTCTCGTGGTGATCGGCATGTCACTGGTGGTGGGAGTGCTGCTTGGTGTGTTTGACATTATTTTTAACGTGCTTCTCAAGTTAGCGTTCTAAACAATAATCATGAGCAAACAAGAACTGGAACAAGAGCGGAACTGGTACGCTATCCATACCTACGCCGGGTATGAGAACGCGGTCGCCCGCAACTTAAAGCAGCGCATTGACTCGCTCGACATGGGCAATAAAATTTTTAACGTCATCGTCCCCACGGAGAAAAAAGTGCGGGTTAAAGGTGGCAAGCGCGTCACCGCGGAAGAGAAGATTTACCCTGGCTATGTGCTGGTGGACATGATCGTTACCGACGAGAGTTGGTACGTGGTGCGCAACACGCCGCGCGTCACCGGCTTCGTCGGCTCGGGCGTGGTGCCGGTGCCGCTTGATAAGGCCGAAGTGGAGATGCTCTTCTCTCGCATGGGCGCCGATCAGGTCAAGCACAAGATTGACCTCGCGATCGATGAGGCGGTCCAGATCGTGGACGGGCCGTTCAAGGACTTTGAGGGCAAGGTGAGCGAAGTAGACGAGAACCGCGGCAAAGTGAAGGTGCTCGTCTCCATGTTCGGCCGCGAGACCCCGGTCGAGATCGACTTCTTGCAAGTGAAGAAGATTTAAGGTAGCATTCCAAGCGTTATATGGCTAAAAAAGTAGAGAAAAAACTCAAATTAGTGATCCCCGGCGGCAAAGCGGTGCCGGGGCAGTCGATTGGTCCGGCCTTGGGTCAGGCGGGTATCCCGATCGGCGACTTTATTTCTAAATTCAACGCCGCGAGCCAGGATCGCATTGGCGATATGGTGCCGGTGGAGATCAGCGTATATGGTGATCGCTCGTACGATTTCGTCCTCAAAACTTCGCCCGCTTCGAACTTGCTCTTGAAGGCCATTAAGCAGGAGAGCGGTTCGGGCAAACCTAATACCAAAAAAATCGGCAAAGTAACTAAAGTCCAATTGCGCGAGATCGCCGAGAAAAAGCTCCCGGATCTTAACGCCGCGAGCGTGGAGGCGGCAATGAAGACGATCGCGGGTACGGCGCGCTCAATGGGGATTGAAGTAATCGGTTAATTGGGAGCGATGGCAGAGCGGATTATTGGGTTAGCTGGAGAGATCGCTTCAGGCAAAACCACCGCGGCTAAATATTTGATGGAAAAACATGGCGCCCGTGGGGCGCGTTTTTCAACCGCGATGCGCGATGTCCTCGGTCGGCTTTACTTGCCGGAGAGTCGTTACAACAACCAAGCGGTCTCCTTGGCTCTCCGCCAAGCCTTTGGTGAAAATCTCTGGGCGGAGGTAGTAGCCAAAGACGTAGCTAAACTCGAAGCACCGCTCGTGGTGATTGACGGCATTCGGCGGCCAGCTGACATCGAGCCGTTTAAAAACAACCCTAACTTTACGTTGGTCTATATTAAAACTGCTCTCGAAACACGCTTTCGGCGGATCATCAGGCGAGGAGAGAATGAGGATGATACAGGCAAAACCTGGGAACAATTTCAACAAGATCAGCAGTTAGAAGCCGAACTCCAAATCCGCGAACTAGAACCTTTAGCTACCGTGGTGATTGATAACACGGGGAGTTTGGCCGAGTTCCACGCGGCACTCGATCACTTGCTCTCATAACCCCGTAAATTGCTCGAGCAGCATTTGCTGGCGAGTAACGCCCTGCTCCAGCAATAATTCCATCGTATTATTTACCATGGTGGTGGGGCCGGCCACGAAGTAAGTTTTAGCGCAACTGGTGCTTAATAGTCGAGCTACTGCCTGAGTATCGACAAGGCCATAGTGTTCGAGCAAGGTGATTTGTTTGCTCTGCGCCCTCTCTCGTAATTCTCCTAAATAAGCGGCTCGCCCTTCGCTCTGGTTAGCATAGAGTAAGCTGGCGGTTTGCCCGACTTGGAGCATGGCCCGAAACGGGGTAATCCCAATACCGCCGGCAATGAAAGCGACTGGCTCTAAATCTGGCGTGACAGTGAAAACGCCATACGGTCCCTCGACCGTCACGAGCGCGCCCAGGGGAGCCGCGAGTAGTGCTTGTTTAAAACGGCTGGGAGAGTGGCGAAAGGCGAGCGTGAGCGAGCCGTCGGCCGCTGGTGCCGCCGCGAGCGAGAGCGAGCGATGATCCCCAGCATAATGAAGCTCAATATATTGACCAGGAACAAACTTAAAAAAATCGGCGCTGGGAGCTAAAACAATTTCAATTGCGCTCGAGGTTAAAAGTCGTCGCTCGACGATCCGGAAGGAGTAAGCCATTAGCGAGAAGCTTTTTCTAGAATCACAAAACAGTATGGAGGATCAGAGACGAGCGAACATTCTTCAGAAATTTTTTGAGTAAAAAGACTATAGTCAGGAAAGAAAGTATCGCCATCTCGTTCACTTTTAATCACGGTCAAATAAAGTCGATCAGCTAGATCAATAGTTTGACGATAAACCTGGCCACCACCGATAATGAAAATTTCACCATCCGGTTTAACTGATTCAATTGATCGGGCTTTAGCAAGAGCTTCGTGGAGTGATTGGCAGAGCAAAATACCTTCTATACCAGGCACCATTTTCTCCGACAAAACAATATTGGTTCGCTTTGGTA
>CAZMMP010000006.1:0-19512 GCA_964567425.1 uncultured Candidatus Saccharibacteria bacterium | reverse complement strand
AGCCAAACTCATTGTTAGTACCGTAGGTAATGTCGGCCTCATACGCTTCGCGCCGAGAAACTGGTTTTAAAAATTGATGGAAAACGCGAAAAGCGCCTTGGGCATCGCGCGCCGCATCCTCCTCGCGGTGGGTGGGGTCATAGCGATACGACGACTCATGATTGATGACGCCCACCGAGAGACCGAGGGCGGCATAGACCTGGCCCATCCACACCGCGTCGCGGCGCGCCAAGTAGTCGTTAACCGTAACCACGTGCACTCCTTTGCCTTCGAGAGCGTTTAAGTAAGCGGGCAGCGTACACACCAGGGTTTTGCCTTCGCCTGTCCGCATCTCCGCAATCGTCCCGCGATGGAGCATCATGCCACCCAAAAGCTGCTCGTCATAATGACGTTGCCCGAGGGCGCGCTTCGCCGCCTCGCGCACCGCCGCAAACGCCTCGGGCAAGAGCTCGTCAAGCGACGCCCCTGCCGCCAATCGCGCCTTGAACGCCGACGTTACCGCGACCAATTGCTCATCCGTCATGGCCGCAAACTCTGGCTCGCGCGCAGTAATGGCTACTAGCTGGGGTTGAAGGCGTTTAAGAGCCCCGCTATCTGCCGAACCAAATAATCGTTCTAGTAATGGCATCGTCCCATTCTGCCTGGTTTTAGACCAAAAAACAACCCGCGCAATCCGCGGGTTGTTTTGGAGTAAACGACTAGCGGCGGCTCTTCTTCTTGCCCTTCTTCGCCGTCTTCTTCTTAGTCGTCTTCTTGGCTTTCTTCTTCATGATAGGTTCGGGAAAAATTTTTTAAAGTTTTGTAATGATAGCGACCTCTTAAAATCTATCATCACTCACAATTTAATTATCGAACAAAACAATCTCGAGTACAATATTTTTTTGCTAAAACTGGGGATAACTTTTTTGTTTTTCAAAAATAATTTTCTAAAAATATTTTTGAATCCGCTCTCGCATTTCCGAACGCAAAGTGACTAGTTCAGGATATTCGTAGAAAAAAAGAATTTTCTGCTCGCGAACAAGACCAGAAGAGGTTGGCTTGCTCCGCAAAATAAAATCAGTGAAGGATTCGGCAATGTCCTCCAGGGGAGAGGTAACAGCATATTCCGTTACAAAATCTGACTGATGAGACTGATAAAACGATTCGATGGTGCCGAAAGTGGCAAATCGAGCAACGGTCTGAATTTGATCGTCGGACCAGAATCGCTTGATAAAATGATTGAGATATGAATCATCTTTGGAACAACGCTTGGAGCTTATGATATAACCGATCCCCTTATGGATCCGGCTGCACGTTTTCCCTGGTGGCAAATACTCCACTTGTTTTTCATTTAAGGTAAGGATGTGAGAATACTCATGAATAAGCACGATCACCACATCACGCACCCATTTGGAATTAGAAAAATCCGCCCCACGTACATTAAGAGCCAGGCCCCACGTCGGACGCACCGAATAAACTCCTTTAATCTTCTGAACAAATCCCAAGATTGGTTCATTGGGCACTGAGTACGTAGCAAAGGCTCCGAGATACTTATTAGCAAACTTGGCTCCAGCAATTTGCTGGTCGAGAATATCCCACACTTTCCGATCGGTTGTCTCGGTATCTTGATATAATTTACTGTGTTTATACAACCGACCCTTAGAGGGGCGATAGACATTAAAAACCTCTTGATTTTCCTCATACTCCGCTTCTTTGATTGTTTCACTCCCGATTGGAACCTTTTCTGCCAAGCGAACGAAGCTCCACTCTGCCGCATTGGACTTTTCTTGAGCCCAAGCATTTACTGGTACGGAGAACAAAAATAATGAGGTGATGGTTAACCCCGCCACCACCTTACCGGTGATATTTTTAGACTGTTTTAGATTTGAAACAAGGCCTACCTTCATCAATGAATTATCCTTTAGTTCTTTTGTGACGGATCGCGGCCGGCTTTGATTTCGCTAATATAATAGTCGAGCTGCGAGGCCGCGTCAGGAGCGAGTGATTTAGCCGTCTGGAGTTCGCTAATCGCTTGCGTTCGATTGCCGAGTTTAAGATACACCGTGGCGAGTTTGACGTGATTTTGCGGATCACTCGGATTAGCGTTTACCTTCTTTTGCCAGAGCGGCAAGAGCAGATCAAAGCGTCCCACGGCACCATAGGCATTGATGAAGCGATCATCAAGATCAACTCCCGCGAGCACCATGTTCGCTTCCGTAAATTTATTTTGGACAATGAGGAAAAGGCCAAGCAAGCGCCGAGCCTCCGCATTATCGGGCGACAAAGTGAGGGCAGCGCGAGCCAACTTCTCGGCTTCCGCTTTTTGCCCAAGCTCAAATTTAACCGAGGCGAGCGGCAACATGATTGCTTGCTTTTCGGGAGCCAGTGCATGAGCCCGTTCGTAGGCATTGAGCGCTTCCGGCAAGCGCCCGGCCTGACCATAAAAATTTGCTGCTAGCGACCAGGCGCGTGCATCATTAGCTTCCCGCGTAGTAAGAGCCGTCAACTGGTCGGTGATTAATTGCCAGGTCGCTTGTTTATCCGCCTCGGCAAGTTGGGGGTCGCTTAACAAACCGAGCGCCACCGGCACAAATTGATCATCAACCTCGCTGACACCAAAGGTGCCGTAACCATACGCGGTCTTAAACCCAGCGAGCCGGTCAGACGCTGTTGGCGCTTGCAACGCTCGCACCAACGCCGCACTCGCGAGCATTGGCCGCACATTAAAAAAGTAAATCGCCGGGATCAGTGCCCCAAGCACGAGAACTCCCAGCGGTAACACCACCGCCGGCTCGACACCATTTCGGCTCAACATCTCCTGTTTCCCGCGAGACGATTCGGCAAGGGTATGCTGATAATGGAATTGGATAAACGCGAGCACCATCATAAATAAGAGCGAACTACCAAGGTTATCGAAAACGAAAATATTTTGAACCAGATAGGCTACGAGCATACCCGTAAAAAGACTCTTTACTACAAAGGACCACGCCTCGCAGCGCCAGAGATACCAGAGCGCCGTCCCAAACAGCAACAAATAACCAACCAAACCTAAAATCCCCGCTGTAACCAACCAATCAAGTAAAATATTGTGCGAGCGATCAAACCACGGTTCGGCACCATAGAGCGCCGGGTTAAAGTACTTACCGAAGACCAGATTAAAGTTCTCTGGGCCCCACCCGAGAAGCGGCCGCTCTTTAATGCCCTGCCAACTAATTCCCCAGACCAACAACCGGTCTCGCGTCGTACCATTCGATAAAGAAATGTTGGCGAGTCGCGAAAGGACCGGGCTGGATTGGACAAACTGGCTTGAGCGCGCAACCCAAAAGCCTCCGCCCAAGAGAATTAGAACCACGAGCGCGCCCGCCGAAACACGGCGGGCGCGCGGATACTGCTTTGCTCCGAGAGCAATTAACACAGTGGCAACCAGAACCCCCGTTCCCAACCCCACCAAGGCTCCGCGGGTCCCGGTGTAATAAAGGATAACGAACTGGAAGACAGCCAAAAGCCCATACCCTAGCCGCCAGACCGGTTTTAAGTTTGGCTTCACAGCAAACCAGAGACTGATAAAAAGCTGGATCAACATATAGACCGCCAAATAGATCGGGTTACCGAAGGTGGCGTCGAGTCGCGGCACAGTCCCCGTCGCCCGGAACAATTGACCCAGCGCTGAAACGCCCACGATGACACTGACGGCCAACGACAGCTTCCACAACACTTGCCATTGGCGCTCGCTTTTTATCATCCCCGCCAAAACCACGAAAAATGCCAGCAAGTGGAGCTCGCCTAGCAAACCCTCCATCCGTTCATAATTTGACCAGAAGCTGTGGTAGGGATTGGCTCCCGCGACACTGGCAAGTGTGATCCAACCCATCCAAGCGACAAAAATCCAAAGCAAGCTCGAGCGCCGCGGGCGGACAGCAGGATCGACTAAGGCCAGCACGGCCCACGCCGCCAACACCACCTCCATCACAATCCGAAAAAAGAAGGCTTTGCCCGTAATATACGGGAAAAGCAAAGAGGACGAAACAATGAGCGGGGCGAGGGGGATCAAGAAGAGCCCACCAAGCACAAACCAGCGAAACGGGGTTTGCCATTTCATAAAAATCACTATAGCATACAGTAGTGGCAACCACTATCATTCGGCCGAAAAAGACCCTGTCGCTTAAGGATCTTTGGGAAATTTGGGATTATCGCGAACTTTTGTATTTCTTCAGTTGGCGGGATCTCAAGGTGCGCTATAAGCAAACAATAATCGGGGTGTTGTGGGCAATTATCCAACCGCTGTTTGCAATGGTGGTCTTTTCCTTTTTCTTCGGCCAGCTAGCTCGGATCCCGTCCGATGGCGTACCGTATCCGATCTTCGTCTACACCGGACTCTTGTTTTGGCAATTTTTCTCTGACTCGTTGGGCGACGTCAGCAATTCGCTGGTCGGGAACCAAGCGATTATCACCAAAGTTTATTTCCCCCGGATCACTCTCTCGATTTCCCCGATTGTAACTAAGCTGATTGATTTTGCGATTGGCGGCATTATTTTAGGGGGACTCATGCTCTGGTACGGCGTTACCCCGCGCCCAGAAAGCGTGCTGGCAATCCCGCTGCTCGTCCTCATTACTTTTATGTGCGCCATGGGAACGGGCTTAACCCTAGCGGCGATTAACGTCAAATACCGTGATGTGCGGTATGTGCTCCCCTATTTCATTCAACTGCTTATTTTCGTCACGCCGGTGATTTACCCTGCTTCGATTGCGGGCAAGTATTCCAAACTTCTAGCCTTAAATCCAATGATGGGCGTGATCCAAAACGCTCGCGCGGCGCTCCTCGGTACCGCGCCCGTAAACTGGTTGCTCATTAGTATTTCGTTTGGCGTTTGTTTGGCTTTGATGATCCTTGGATTTTATGTTTTCAAAAAAGTCGAACGTTATTTTGCAGACGTGATTTAAGATCAAAAACCATGAATCGCCCGGTCATTGAAGTTAGTGGAGTCGGTAAGCGCTACACCATTAATCACGATCGCGGTCAGTACGTAGCGCTGCGCGATGTCTTAACCGGCATCGCGCGCCGGCCGTTTGCGTTTTTAAAAACGAAAGCCAAGCAAGCCGCTGGACTCGAAACGAAGGAGGAATTTTGGGCTCTCCGCGATATTAACTTTACCGTCGAGCGCGGCGAGGTCATCGGTGTCATCGGCCGCAATGGTTCGGGCAAATCCACCCTTCTTAAGATTCTCTCCCAAATCACTCCGCCTACTAAGGGAGAGATTAAAATCCGGGGTCGCGTCGGCTCGCTCCTCGAAGTAGGAACTGGCTTTCATCCTGAACTGACCGGCCGCGAAAATATTTTTTTGAATGGCGCCATCTTGGGGATGAAACGGGCGGAGATTGCCCGCAAATTCGACGAGATCGTCGAATTTGCGGGCATCACCCAATTTTTGGACACTCCGGTCAAAAAATATTCGAGTGGCATGTATGTCCGGCTCGCCTTCTCTGTCGCGGCTCACATGGAGCCAGATATCTTGATCGTCGATGAAGTGCTCGCCGTTGGTGATGCCGAGTTCCAAAAAAAGTGTCTAGGCAAGATGGATGAGATTACCAAGAAAGACGGCCGTACCATCATCTTTGTCAGTCACAACATGATCACTGTCGAACAGCTCTGCAAAAAAGTGATTATCCTAAAAAACGGTCAGATTGATTTTATTGGCAACGCTAAGGAAGGCGTCAGCAAATACTTAACCCCCGCAAACGGCGGTAGCAACCAAGTGACCTGGACCCATCCGGCGCAAGCCCCGGGCAATGATGTCGTCCGTCTCCGCAAAGCGTTTTCTCACAACGCCGAGGGGAAAATTCAAGATGTGTTCAGCGTGAAAGAGCCAGTCGGCATCACTATTGAATACGAAGCGCTGCAGGAGGGTCAGCCGTTTGCTCAAGGGATTAACCTTAATAAAGAAGACGGAACAATTATCTTTTACGCTCATGACGTCGCCTCGGAACAACCCAGCCAACTCAAGCGCGCTAAAGGCATCTATTCATCCACGGTGTGGATCCCCGCTAACTTCCTCCCCGATGGCCTGTTTTCGGTCGGGATCTTGATGTTTCAGCCAAATCCTCTTGTAATCCACACGAGCCCGTTAAATGTGCTATTCTTCAGGACAACCGACGATTCGGGCCTCGACTCGGCCCGTGGTATTTATCACGGCGATTTCCCTGGCATTATCCGACCAAAGCTCGAATGGGAAACAAAGAAGCTTGCTTAAGATCCAGCTATGTCTTCGACCACTAAGGCAAAACACCGAGCACTCATCATTGGGGGCGGCATTCACGGCTTAACAACAGCCTTGGCGCTCGCGCGCGAGGGAATAGCTGTGACGGTGATCGAGAAAAATACTGACGTCCTCGATGGCACCTCTAACGCGACGCACAACCGCGCCCACATGGGATACCATTACCCTCGCTCCATCGAAACAGCCGAGGAATGTCTTCGCGGCTTAGCCTTTTTTAAAGAACATTTCCCCGAGACGCTACACTATCCCGAGGAGTCATATTATTTAATTGAAGAAAACTCCAAAACCTCCGCAGCTGACTTTGAACGCTTTTGCCAGCGCGTGGGCATCCCGTATGAAATCATAAAGACCAATCCGCGCGCCTGGCACAGCGCCCACATTGAGTGCGGTTTTCGCGTCCCCGAACCAGTCTTTGATATGCCGGCTACTAAGCGAATTTTGCGTCACAAGGCTGAACAGATGGGCGTCACTTTAGTCCTCGGTACCGAAGTGATTGGGTTTGAAAAAGCTGATGGAGCCTATCGAATTATCGCTCGCCACCAATCCCAAACCGACCACTATACGGCCGATATTCTCGTTAATGCGACTTATGCCTACACCAACAATCTCCTCAAACTTCTCGGTCTTCATGACGACATGACTGAATATGAATTGCAAAAAACCGAGGTGGTTACCGTCCACAGCAAGGAACGATTACCGGCGCTGACGGTTATGGATGGTAAATTTGTCTCGATTATGCCGCTCGCCAACACGCCTCACACCTATCTCGTCTACGATGTTGACCACTCAGTAGTTTCCCGAGAAAATGGTTTTTTCCTCGACACTACCAAAACCCACCCCTCTAATTTCGCTAAGATGGTGGAGCACGGTAAAAAATATTTCCCTTTTATGGAGAAATTACAATTTGTTAAATCTAATTATGGTTTTCGCCCCATTCCGCTTCAGGCGGTGGGTGACTCGCGTCAAACCCGTCTCTTGGCTCACCAACGCCATCAAGATATTTATACGATCTGTGAAGGAAAATTTATTTCGGCACCGCTCATTGCCGACGAGCTCGTACAACTAATGAAGAAAAACAACACCTTATGATCAAGGTAGCGCTGGTCGGCTGTGGTTATTGGGGGAAAAATTATCTCCGCACGCTCGAACAGATTCCCGAACTTAAGCTCGCCTGGGTTTGTAATCGCCGACCGCTGGATAAAAATCTGACCCTGCCCCCCGACTGCAAATTTACAAAAAATTATCGCGATATCCTCACCGATGAAACAGTGCAAGGGGTAATCATCGCCACTCCGGCGACGACGCACCATACACTCGCCCGCCAAGCACTAGAACAGGGGAAAGATGTGCTGGTGGAAAAACCCCTGACCACCAACTCCAAAGAAGCATTGGCACTCGAGCGACTAGCTCAAAAACACGAGCGTGTCCTAATGGTGGGTCATATCTTTTTGTTTAATCCCGCCCTCTTGAAACTCAAGGAATTAATGGCTCGCCGAGAGCTCGGCCCCATTAACCACATCTATTCTCAACGCTCCGGTCCTGGACCGCGCGCCAAGGATGTTGACGTTCTCTGGCACTTAGCCCCTCACGATATTGTGATCGCCAACTTCTTGATCGGCCAAACTCCTTTGGCAGTCACAGCGACTCGGGCCGGCGTTGATGCGGTTACCGCAACGCTGCAGTATAAAACCACGACTGTTTTTACCTATGTCAGCTGGAACGAGCCGGTAAAAACTCGCCAAACCATCGTGGTCGGAAGCAAAAAAACCGCTTTATTTGATGACGTGGCCGAAACGAAGTTAAAAGTTTATGATACGGCTGACCCTAGCCAGGTCAGTTATCCACCACTAGCGGCGAGTCCGAGCCCCTTGGAGCAAGAATGCCGCCATTTTCTTGACTGCCTGCGAACTAGGAAAAAACCTCTCGCCGATGGGCGAGCGGGCTATGAGAATGTTAAGATACTGGAGGAGCTGAGCCGAGCCACCGAAACCACCAAACCACGCTTGATTAAGTATTAACCACACCATGCGGGCAAAAATCACAAGGACAAAAGAACGCGTAACCAACAAATTAAATTACTTAATGGGTCGACTGATGTTGGCTTTAGGTTTGCGACCGTCGAGCTTCCCCTACTTGAGTGGCGATGGTTTTCGAACACTGGCTCATCACCACTATGACGAAACCGGCAAATGCCAAGCAGCTGATATCAAAGAAGAACAACGAGTTTTTGTTAAAAGCGATTTAATTAACGAATGGTTTGAACAGGTCCATCCCCGGATCGCCTACCCCTACGTTCTCCTTACCCACAACAGTGATCGCAATATTGGCGAGGCGGATCTGCGCTTTATTGATAATAAGATCATTCGCTGGTACGCTCAGAACGCTAAAACAAAGCATCCAAAGTTGACCCCGCTGCCGCTCGGCCTCAATAACCTATATCTCAACTATGCCGAAAAGCCGCGTCTGTTTAACAAACTGAAAAAAGAACACCCGGTCCGAAAAAATCGGATCACCTTTGCCTTTTCGATTAGCACCAACCCCGCCGAACGTCAGCCGGCTTATGACGCTCTCAAACGGTCGCCAGTCGCTGACGACCCGGTATGGATCAACGATCGCGAGAAATACCTACGCTCAATCATGAACTATAAATTTGTCGGGGCCCCGGATGGTAATGGCAATGACGATCCGCGGCGCTGGCAGGCGATGTATGTCGGCGTGGTACCTATTGTCAGGCGCACCGCTTCAATGGAGTATTTTCGAAGTTTGGGGTTACCTCTTCATATAATTGACAGTTGGGAAGAGGTAGAACGGCTGAGCGAAGAGGATCTAGCCACGATCTACGAGCAATTAAAGCAAGGGTTTGGCCACGAAGCGCTCTATGCTGATTATTGGATTAATAAAATAAAGCATCATGCCGCTTAGACAGCAGGTTCAAAAAGCCCTCCGGGCGATCACGCCGCCGCTTGTACTTACCGTCTATAAAAAAAGTCCGCTTCATGGCCCCGTCAGGAGATTTTTTAACAAGCCGTCAGGAGACAATGCCCCAGCCTGGCACACGATTGCCGCGGGTGAACTAGCGGGCCTTAAAATTTTTGCTAACACGGCCGGCGGCTTTGGCGAGATGGTCAATGGTTCGTATGACGAGTTTTTCTTTACCTATCTTAAAAAACTCGATCTCGCCGGAAAAACGATCTACGATATCGGCTCGCACGTCGGCTTCAACGCCCTGTACTTTGCCAAACTCGTCGGAGCCGAGGGACGAGTGGTCGCTTTTGAGCCCAATGAATTCAACGCCCACCGTTTTCGCCAGATCCTCTCAGGCAACCCCGAGCTCGCCTCGCGAATTACCATTTTTGAACTGGCGATTGCTAATAAAAAAGGGTCTGAAGATTTTCTCTTTAGTGATAACGTCGACGGCGGCACTTCGAGCGGCAGCTTTATTGAGAGCGCTGATACGCTGTGGCAAAAAGAAGTGTACGAAAAACAGATCGGCTTTGTCCGTAAAACCGTGCCCACACTCCCACTGGACCAGGCTCCCACCGAGCTTTCGATTAGCAACCATCCCGCGCTTATTAAAATTGACGTCGAAGGAGCGGAATATTTAGTGCTCGAGGGCGGTAAACAACTGATTGCATCAACTCATCCCATTCTACTGATTGAGATTCACTCGATCTTTAACATGTTCCGCGTCAGCCAACTCTTGACTGAACTGGCGTACGAAGTCGAGTTGCTGAAAGAAGAAGCGGACGGCCGCTGCTTTATTGCCGCTCGCCCGAGTAACAAATGAAGCGCCTTATCGCCAAAATTAAGCGGGAGCTAACGGCGCTCCGAAATAAGCTGACAATCTCACGAGACTTTCGCGCCAAGTTGGGCCAAAACTACCACGCCCTCACCTGGCCCGAGCGACTCGCCTATCGGCTCTGGTACTACCGCCACCTATCGCCAGCTGATCGATTTTTCTTTGAAGGCGAGCGCGGGTTAGCTGGTCAGATGTATATCCGCGATCGAGCGGCTTTACATGAGACCATTCTCCACTTTAAACCGCGCTATTGTATCGAAATTGGCACCTGGACGGGAGGGGGCAGTACCTTCTTCCTGGCTGACGCCTTTCGCCGGCTCGGCAACGGAACACTCTTCACCCTTGAAAGCGACCGCTACACTCACGACCAAGCTCGGCGTTATTATCGCCACCACCTTCCCGCGCTCGATCGTCATATCAACTTCGTCCACGGTCATGATATTACCACTTTTAAACCGGTCATTGAGTCGTTCGGAGGACTTGACTGCTGCTTTCTCGATGGCGCCGAAGACAGCACAGAAACGGCTGAACAATACAAATTCCTTGAGCCCTATTTCCGTCCGGGTACCATTCTCATGGCTCATGATTGGCACACTACAAAAACGGCGGCGCTTCGGCCCCAGATCACGGCCGATCCTCACTGGCAGCTGGTTAAAGAAATTGGCGCGCCCGAGAGCGTGGGATTTGTTGTCTTTAAACGAGTGTAACCATGCATCAAAAACAGCTTGATACCTTTTGTGCCGTTGGTGAAAAATTTTTAAAAAATAAAATCCGCTCGATTGTGGAAATTGGCGCCCGTGATTGTGCGGAAACTGTCGCCTTTGCTGAGCGCTTCCCCGAGGCTCGAGTGTACGCCTTTGAATGTAATCCGGAAACATTGCCAATCTGCCGTGAGCGCGTCGCGGGGAAAAAGAATGTTACGCTCATCGAAGCGGCCGTCACGGATCAAGCAGGCCCAATCACTTTTTATCAGATTAATACCAGCAAAACTAAAACCGACTACCCCGGCGGTAACCCGGGAGCTTCATCCATCTTCCCGGCCAGTGGCAATTATCCGCTTGAGCAATACGTTCAAAATCAGATTACCGTCCCTTCGACCACTCTCCAAGATTTTTTCGCGGCTCAAGCGATCCCGAGCGTTGACTTGCTCTGGATGGATATTCAAGGGGCTGAATTAGCCGCTCTGCGCGGGGCTGGATCGGACCTGGCCAAGATTAAGCTGATCCATCTCGAGGTTGAGTTTTTCTCAATCTATAAACATCAACCCTTGGCTCGAGAAGTAAAAAAATTTCTGAATCGGCACCGTTTTGCGTTTCATTCGTTCACCTCGCCCGTTAATCGCTATTCGACTGACGCTATTTATATTCGGCGTGATCTGTATCATCCGAGCTGGCTTCAGGAGACGTTTGCGTATTATTTCCGCCCCCTCATCGAGCGAGTTTGGAACAAAGTAGGACGAACAGTAGTCCGTAAAGGAAAAAGCTTGATCCCCAAGCGCTTCCGCTCCCGGAGCCATCTCTACCAAAAAACGCCGGCAGAATTTTTTACCAACCGCGACCAAGCCACTGCCGTGTTCACTAGTATTTACGAACGTAATATCTGGGGCAACGGCTCAGGTGAAGGATCAAGCTTAACTAAAAAAGACCCGTACGTCAGGTTGTTAGAACAATTTATCCAAGAAAAACAGATTCGCCGCGTCGTTGATGTCGGTTGCGGCGATTGGCAATTTTCGCGTCTCGTTGACTGGCAGGGCAGCGAGTATCTCGGTATTGATGTGGTTGCCAGTGTGATTGCCGCTAATCAAAAAATATTTGCTACTCCCACGATCCGTTTTATTTGCGCTGATCCCCTCGAGCCTGAGTTTGTCTTCCCGCCCGCCGATCTCATTATTATTAAAGACGTGCTCCAGCACCTCTCTAACGCTCATGTTCTCACCCTTTTAGAGAAGCTGAAACAAAGCTCGGCTCGCTATGCGTTAATTACGAATGATTACGACACGCGCAATCCTGATATCCCGAACGGCGACACGCGCCCGCTCGATGTCCGTCGGCCCCCGTTTAATCTCGCGGGAGTAACGTCGGCCCTCACCTATGGCGATAAAAAAGTCCTGGTCTGGGAAAATCCGCTTCATGTCTAAACCAAAACTCAGTATCATTATCCCCTGCTACAATTGCGCCGAGACCTTGGCCGAGGCGTTTACTTCGGCCCATAAGCAAACGTTAACAGTCCCGTTTGAGGTGGTGATGGTTGACGATGGCTCCACCGATGGGACGGCCGAAATAATGCGCCGGCTAGCCGCCCCGCACCCTAACGTTAAACTTTTCTTTCACGACCAGAATCGAGGCGGCGGCGCAACCCGCAACACCGCGGTACGCGAATCGTCCGGCGAAGTAATCTTTTGTCTCGATAGCGACGATATCTTACCCAATGGCAGTCTCCAAAAGATGTATGACTATTTACGGGCGAAGCACTGCGACGCCGTAGGTATTCATATCTCCACCAAATTCAACGGCCGCGACCCCAACGATATTGCCTTTGTAAACGTATTTGATTCCACGGGCCAGCCCATCCCCTTCGCGAGCCTGCTTCAAAAAAACAACACCCTCTGCTCGCTCTATTCGACGTTTATGATCACGCGCGAAGCGTTTACTGTAACTGGCGGGTATCCTGAAAATCACGGCTTTGACACGCAAGGGTTGGCTTGGCGCTTCCTGGCCCGCGGTCTTACCGGCTACGTCTGTCCGGAGGCGCGTTATCTTCACCGCGTTAATTTCCACCGCTCCTATTATGTTCGGGAGTATGAAGGCGGCAAAGTCAACCATAATTGGTTTAAAGTCTTTGACGAATTTTTTTATCTCTTCTCGACCGAGGCCCAGCACCTCATGCTTACCTTTGATCGCGATAATTATCGAAAAAATATTTATGACAGCGTCAAAGCCCTCGCCCAGCCATTTGCCCCTGATCACGAGCACTACCTCTCCCCTGATGGCAGCGAACGCAAGCGCCAAGCGGTGGAAGCTCGCCCCCCGGCCGAACGAACAGCGCTCGAGTGGTACTGGCTCGGCAGCCTCGCCCTAACCGACGGCAACTTTAGCCAGGCCCTTGATTCGCTCGCGCAAGCCAAAACCACGTTCCCGACTTCCGGAATCATCCGAGAGAAAATCAACGTGGCCAGGCTAGGGTTAGCTGGCAAAAGTTTGGCCGAAGCCGAGCAAGTAGTGGAAGCGCAAAAAAAATATAAAAAATTAGGGAGTCAAAGCCCCCGTATCCATCAATTTTTTATCGCTGGCAAAAAACGCTTGCGCCCGCTCAAAACGGTGTATCTTGAGCTACGCGACCGCCGCCAGAGCCCGGCCTTTCTCTCGAAAGCGGGTGCCCTCCTCGGACTTTACCTGCGGAAGGGTTTACGCCGGGGTTTTACTCCTACCGACCCCAGCCAAGAATCAATCGACGTCGTCATCCCCACCATCTCCAAAGATTTCGAGATCTTAGAAACTTCGCTCGCTTCGCTTAAAAACGTCGCCCAAAAAATTAATCGGATTTTTATCGTTTCGCGACTGGAGAAGAAAATGGAGGAGTTTTGCCATACCCACCACTGCAGCTTAGTAGACGAAACAACACTTTTAGGCTACAATAAAAACCAAATCAACTACACCGTCAACGGTTGGGACCGTCGCGGCTGGATCTACCAACAACTCCTTAAGCTGGCGGCCGATAAGTTAGTAGGGACTAAAAATTATCTCGTCCTTGATTCGGATACTGTCTTGGTAAACAAAAACTCCTTCATCGACCAGGGCAAATTCGTGTTTCAGCAAAGTCGCGAATGGCATGAGCCTTACCGCGCCACTTACCGCAAGCTTTTTAAGCGCGAGCCCGCCACCAATCTTTCAGCCGTCTGCCACATGATGCTGTTTAATATCGCTCTCTTGCGCGAACTGAAACAGGAACTTGAAGCAGTAAACGGCCAACCATGGGATCAAGCCATTATAGCCGCTCTTGATCAGACTGAAGCTTCCTCCTTCTCGGAATATGAGACCTATGCGGCGTGGGTGAGAGACCACTATCCCACCCTCGTCCGATCTGTTCCCTTTTACAACCAAGCCGTCGAACGCAAAGGTCCAGTCACGCTGGCCGAGCTCGAGGCCCAGTATGGGCGACGCCTCAAATCAATCTCCTTCCACAACTATGCCAACTCCTAATCTCGAAACTCCGGTTTTATTTATTATCTTCAACCGACCCGACACGACGCGACGCGTGTTTGAAGCCATTCGGGCGGCGCGGCCGCGCCGCCTTTTTATTGCCGCTGACGGGCCGCGGCCGCATAAACCCGGTGAAGCCGAGCGCTGCGAGGCGACCCGGGCAATTACCGAAATAATTGATTGGCCGTGTGAAGTGGCGCGTAAATACGAAGCGGTCAATTTGGGTTGTAAGCAAGGCGTTTCTTCAGCCATCACGTGGTTTTTTAACCAGGTTGAACAGGGCATCATTCTCGAGGATGATTGCTTGCCCCATCCAACCTTTTTTTCCTTTAGTACGGAATTACTCACCCATTACGCCGACCAGCCGGAAGTAATGATGATCTCGGGTGACAATTTACTTCCCCCTCTTACAAATCAGACCGAGAGCTATTATTTTTCGAAATACGCTCACATTTGGGGCTGGGCCAGCTGGCGCCGCGCCTGGCAGCGCTACGATGGCGAGATGAGTTCATATCCTGAATTTAAACGCCAAGGAACCATTAAACAAATTTTCCCGGAACGCAAAGCGCAGTACTACTGGACGCGCTTGTTTGATAGGATATATGCTGGCGCCATTGATACTTGGGATGCTCAATGGCAATATGCTATTTTTCGCCATGGCGGGCTCTCGATTACCCCGGCCGTTAACCTTATTTCTAACATTGGCTTTGGACCCGAAGCGACTCATACCACTCACCTGACGCCCGAGGCCGCCTTAGCAACAGCAGCCATTGGCCCGCTCCGCCACCCGCAAACAGTCGGCCGCAACGAAGCCGCCGACCGGCGGGAAACTAAAATCACGATTCCCAGCTGGTCTCAAAGATTAGTGACCAAACTTACCACCCTCTTCCATGCCAAACTGTAACATCTGCCAAGCGCCCACTCGCGAGGCCTTTCGTCACCAGATCCGAGACCGGCACCTGATCACCTATTTTCATTGTTCGCAGTGCGGCTTTCTTCAAACCGAGGAACCCTTCTGGCTCACCGAAGCGTATGAGCGGCCAATTAACGTCTCTGACACAGGCTACGTCAGTCGCAATGTCTATTTAGCTCGCCGCACGCTTGGCCTATTTTTCTTTCTTTTCAAAGCGAGCGACACGTTTCTCGACTATGCTGGAGGCTACGGCTTACTGACCCGCTTGATGCGAGATTATGGTCTCAATTTTCTCTGGACCGATCCCTATACTCCCAACTTATTTGCTCAAGGCTTTGAATATCACGGGGAAAAAATTGCCGCGCTGACCTGCTTCGAATGTTTCGAACATTTCAGCCAGCCGCTCGCCGAAATCGAACAACTTTTAAAAATCTCGGACACGATCTTTTTCTCCACTAAAGTTTTGCCGGCCACTCTCCCGGACGGAAACTGGGATTACTACGGTTTCAACCACGGCCAACATCTCTCGTTTTATTCAATCAAAAGCCTCCAATGTATCGCCCGAAAATATGGACTTACCTATTATACTGATGGCGCGAATCTCCACCTCTTTACCCGCCAATCCTGGCCTCGACCCCTCGTTAGAGCGCTCTTAACCCTTTCCCGCTTGCCACTAGAGCCTCTGTTTAAACGACGGCGCGGCAGCTTAACCGATCGAGACCATCGCGTGCTCCTTAAATCCTAAACCCATGCTACGCTCACTGTTTAAACATCTGGTAGATAGCCTGATCAGTCTTGAGTGTCGCTATTTTACTCGACGCGAACGATCTACTGAGCAACGATTGCTCATCTTCCGCAAAGACGGGATGGGCGACTTTATCATTTTTTACCCCTTTCTTAAGTATTACCGAGCACACTTTAAAGACTATCGAATCAGTTTTGTCCTTCCTACGGTTGCTCGCGACCTGAAACCACTCCTCACCATGGTCGACGAAGTCATTGAGTTTGATGCCAAGCAATTCAGCGGCAACTTTTGGTACCGCCGCGCGTTTATTAAAAATCTGGTGCGCCAAAATTTCGCGGTGGCCATCTATCCCGTCTTTTCACGCGAACCGATGGGTGATCTCATCATTAAATTAACCGGGGCGCCCGTGCGAATCGGTTTTGCTAAAAATTCTAAAGATCGAAAATTTTATACTGATACCTTTGCCTTGCCCGAGGATGGACGGCCCGAGATCGATCGTGATGCGGCCTTTACCGAGCACGTGATTGGGCGCACCCCGCCCGTTACTTTCCCCACCATTGATCCAAGTCTTTTTGATCCGGCGCCAGCCCGCCAGTTGGCCGAGCAGTATCACCTAATCCCCGATCGGTATGCAATCATTTTCATTGGCGCTAGCGTTCGCTACCGTATCTGGCCGGAAGACCGGTTCGCTCGGATCGCTGATTATTTTGTGAGCCAAGGGATTACGCCGGTAGTCGCCGGCGGCCCCAACGACCGAGCTTTGGCCGCGACAGTAATCCGTCACATGGCCGATCCAAAGAAGGGAGTCGATCTCTCTGGTCAAACGCGCTTGGGGGACTTGGCTCATTTACTGGTCCACTCGCGGCTCTACTTCGGCAACGACACGGGTGCGCTTCACCTTGCCGCCGCTCTCAATGTGCCAGCCGTCTGTCTCTCGGGCGGCGGCGTGTTTGGTCGCTTCTTCCCCTACGGCGATCTCCGGCGCAACCGCCAAGCCTTTGATCCCAACATGACGTGTAAAAACGATCTTTGGGCCTGTGGCTTACGATGCCTGGGGGATGAACGCGCGCCGTGCATTATGGGCATTTCGGTCGAGAACGCCCTCGGAGTCACCAAAGATCTGCTCGCCTCCTTACCGACACCATGATTGAATCCACGCGCCAACAATTACAGCAAACGATTATCCAGCGAGAGGAGTTGAAGCGCCAGAGCCGCCTCGCGCGGCTCTGGCGCGACCCCTGGCGCACTCTCCCTTTTTACGGTTTAGCCGCCCTTAGCCATCTCAAACCCTATCGTCTCCGTTTCCCCACGCTCTGGGGCACTACCATGGTCTCTTATTTACCGGAGGGCAATACGTTTTACTACTACGGCTATTGCGAAGCCAATCTCACGAACTTTTTTCTGCGACTGGTGAAGGCCGGCGACTGTTTTTTTGATATTGGCGCTCATGTCGGTTTTTACTCCATGCTCGCCGCGGAACTGGTCGGTAAAACCGGCACTGTTATCGCCTTTGAACCAACACCGTGGACTTATGGCCTCCTGGTCGAGAATACTCGCACGCTCCCTAACGTCCACGCCTGTAATCAAGGGGTGGGAGACAAACTCGGCACGACCCTATTCTCCGATCACGGCCCCGGCTACGGCGCCTATAATAGTGCTAACGAAACGTGGGCGACTGAGGTTCTCCGAGGTAAAAAACAAAAACGGATTGAGGTAGATGTCACCACTCTTGATCACTATTGTTCCGAAACTGGCCACTACCCCACGATTATTAAAATAGACACTGAAGGGTTTGAATATCAGGTGCTCCAGGGAGCTCGCCAATTGCTCCGGCCCGGGCTGGAGCGACCACGACCGATCCTAACCCTCGAGATGGCCGGCGGCAAAAACTGGACCGAGGAGCAAGCGCGAGTACAAAGCTTGCTTCACGAGTGGGAGTTTACCCCCGCCACCATTGCGATTGACGGCACGCTCGCCCTTGATACGATACAAGAGAGTTACGAGTACGACAATCTCGCCTTTGTGCCTCGCGAGCGCCAGACAGAAGTAGCTCCTCTCTTTACTCCATGATTATTACCCAGTTAGCCGGCGGCCTCGGCAATCAAATGTTTCAATACGCGCTCGGCCAGACGTTGGCGCTCAAAAACCACGACACTCTTAAGCTCGATATCCGTAATTACACCCCCGACAACACCTTCCGGAGCTATAAGCTCAAGCATTTTGCTATTACCGCGGCTATTGCTACTCCCGAAGAGATTGCTCGAATCAAGCGAGACTGGCCCGTCATTTCACGCTTTGTCCGAGCCTTTAAGATCCGGATTCTCCGCCAGGAATCAGTTAGTTTTAAACCGGCCATTTTAGAGAAGACGGGGGACCAGTATCTGGAAGGGTATTGGCAAAGCGAGCGCTATTTTCAAGACAGCGCTTCGGTTATCCGCCGAGACTTTACCCTTAAAGAACCCCTGGGCCCGGGCGCCGCCACAGTGGCCGCCCAGATCGCCGCCACAGCCGCACCAGTGAGTCTCCATGTCCGCCGCGGCGATTACGCTAGCGATGCCAAGGTTAATGCGATGTTCGGCACCTGTTCGCCCAACTATTACCGGCGCGCGCTCAAACTAATTCGGGAGCGCGTCCCGACTGCCCACTTTTTTGTCTTTTCGGATGATATCGAGTGGGTAAAACAGCAGCTGGAGCTGGGTCCCGATGCCGTCTTCGTCTCCAATAAGACGACCCTTCAAGACTATGAGGAGTTATATTTGATGAGTCTCTGTCATCACCATATCATCGCCAATTCGAGCTTCAGTTGGTGGGGTGCCTGGCTTGACCCCCGCCCCGACAAAATCGTGATCGCCCCCCGCGTTTGGTTCCACGGCACGAACCCCAAAATGTATCGGGATATTGTCCCCACCAGCTGGATTAAGCTGTAACATGAACAAACCTATAATTAGCATTCTGCTCTGTACTTACAATCGTGCCGCGTTCCTCCGCGAGGCAATTGAGAGCGTGCTCACTCAAAGCTTCACCGACTGGGAGTTGCTCATCCTTGATGACGCTTCAACTGATAACACCCAAGCCGTAGTGGCACACTATGCCAATCACGATCCTCGGATTCATTATTTTCAGAACGAGAAAAATCTAGAGATCGCCACCAATCGCAATCGAGGTCTCGCTCGCGCCCAAGGCCAGTACCTCGCCGTCCTCGATAGCGATGATGTTTGGCTCGACCAGAATAAACTCAAGAAGCAAATTGAATTTCTTGAAACTCATCCCGACCACGCGCTCGTGGGGACTTGGCTTCGCTTAATTGACGCTACGAGCCAGAGGGTCGGCACACTCCGCTTTGAAACCAGTAATTTCGCGATCCATCGCCGCCTCCTGCGCTCTAATCAGTTCGGCCACTCTAGTGTGCTCTACCGCCTGGCCGCGGCACGGGAAGTGGGCGGATATAACCCCACTCTCGAGATCGGCGAGGATTATGATCTCTGGCTAAAATTAGGCCAAACCTACGCGCTCGCTAATCTGCCTGAGTATGCTACCGCTTACCGCGTCCACCACGGTGGCATTACCAAGCGTAAAAAACTAACCGGCCTGTGGGCTCACCT
>CAZMMP010000005.1:0-21369 GCA_964567425.1 uncultured Candidatus Saccharibacteria bacterium | reverse complement strand
CAATTACTTTTTCGACTGCCCGAAGACGCTCCTCCCCCACGGTTTGCTTTGCTCCCGCCAGTTCGGCTTGGATAATAAAAAGAGTTTGCTGGGCTGATTCTAAAATTTTTGCCGTCTCGCTATCAGATTTAACTTTGCAAACACCCAAGAGAGAGTTGATCTCGTCTACCGTACCGAGCGCTTCAGCCAAGTTCGAATCTTTGCCGATCCGCTGATCGCAACCAAACGTACCGGTAGAGCCGTCATCGCCGCGGCGGGTGTAGAGCATAAGGAAAGTATAGCAATAAAAATGGCGCCCAACCTACTATAGTTAGTTGGGCGCCAGAGAGGCCGCAGTGAACCTCTCAACATCTTCATCGCCGAGACCAGTCTAGCCGCCGGGGAGAATTAAACAGATCGAGGGGTGGAGGCGATACGGGCCTCACATCAATCAACCCCGAAGACTTGGCCACATCCAGTGGCCGCAATCGCTTCTTTTTTGATTTTGCCCCCGTGCTTGGATCGGGAAATTGATCCATGAAATTAGGGACTCGCGGCATGCCAATCTCCTTTCGTCCTAAAAAGAGGCTGGTCTTAGTATATCAGGAGATAAAAATTCTGTCTAGTGCGCGGGACAGGATTTGCCCCCGACGGGGGCGGGTACTTTTCGATCTCGCCCTCGCAATGCTCGGGCTCGATAACGAAAAGTCTTTCAAATCCGTCACGCCTTAGCGCCGGCTAAGGCTCCGGGCTTGCTCGTTCCACTCGCTGTGCGCGGGACAGGATTTGAACCTGCATGCCCGTAACGGGCGCTACCACCTCAAGGTAGTGCGTCTGCCAGTTTCGCCACCCGCGCATTGTAAAATCTTAAACTCACGCAAACTAAAAAGCTGTCGCGTATAGCGTACAGCCTTTTGGGGTAAAATTCAAATAAAGTTTAGGCCGCAGCTGCTTCAGCAGGAGCTGTCTCCGCTTCAACCTCGACCGCCGAAGCACTCGCTTGGACGTTGCGCATGGCGCGGCGGACTTCCTTCGCCACCTTGGCCCGGATGTAATAGAGCTTAGCCCGGCGTACCTTAGCCCGGCGCACGATCTCAATTTTATCAACGAGTGGCGAATAGAGAGGGAAGGTCTTCTCCACCCCCACCCCGCTCGCCACTTTGCGGACCGTAAAGGTCGCCCCTGCTTCAGTGCCGTGCTTGCGAGCGATCACCAAACCCTCAAAGGCTTGGAGCCGAGTTTTGCCCTTTTCCTGGATCTTTTGCCAGACGCGCACCGTATTACCCGACGAGAGGTCGAGCTTTTGGCGCTTCTCTAAGTCAATGGGTGAAATCGCGATCATAGTCGTGCGAGTAATCTAGCACGAGGCCCGTAAACTATCAAGGGCCTCGGTGAAATCGGTCGGGAGTGGCGCTTCGAGTTTAAGCCCTTGGCCCGAGGGTAAAACTAATTCAAGACGAGCGGCGTGGAGCGCCTGGCGATTAATGAGAGCAGTGGGTTTAGGGTTGTAGAGCTTGTCTCCCAGGATCGGGTAGCCTAAGGCCTTGAGATGGACTCTAATTTGATGCGTCCGGCCAGTCTTAGGCCGTAATTCCAATAAAGTAAACTCTCCCAGTCGTTCTAAAACCGAGTAATCAGTGCGAGCTTCTCTAAATTTACCCCGCAGTTTGCTGCTCTCTGTCGGATCACCAGCGATTCTTTTTCGCGCGTCGGTTGGGTGGTGGCCAATCGGCAGCGCAACCACTCCCCGTTCCCCCTTCACTTTCCCCGCCACTAATGCCGCGTAAGTCTTCTTAATTTGATGGGTCTGAAATAATTTTTTCAAATATTCGTAACTCGCTTCTGTTTTAGCAATCAACAACACACCGCTCGTCTCCTTATCAAGCCGATGAGCCAGGCGCGCTTCGGACCAGCGCGCCTCGGCCCAGTCTAAAATCGTCTCGCGCTTATTCACTTGATCAGGATGCACGGCAATACCCGCCGGCTTATTAATGGCAACAATATTTTCGTCTTGATACAAAATTTCGGGATCAATCATCAGTGCGCCCTGAGGGACTCGAACCCCCGACCTTTCGCGTGTAAAGCGATTGCTCTACCAACTGAGCTAAGGGCGCGTCCCCTCGGCTGGAATCGAACCAACATCAGCGGCTTACCCGCCCGCCTGACTCGCTCCACCAGTGCTCTCGAGAGGAATCGAACCTCTATCCAGGGCTTAGAAGTCCCTTGTTCTATCCATTGAACTACGAGAGCGTCAGGCGAGTCGGGCGGGGAAGTCCGCGGCTCTATCCATTGAGCTACAAGGGGTCTACCAAAACAATACTGGCTTTAGCGACTGGGGTCAATCGCACTCGGCGCCAACTCGGTGAGTGCGGCAAAACGAGCAGCCCGTTCGCTGATCCGAGCAGTAACCCGACCCACTTGAGTAGGCGTAAGCGTCACCGCGGTACTCGAAGCAATTTCGGCCGGCACCGATCGAGTAAACGCGGTGAGGTGTAAAAATAAGAGCGTCGTCATTCCGCCCACCACGACGATCAACCCAAACCAAGCGCCGAGCAAAAAGATCCAGTCACGATCTGGATTCAAAATTGGACTCTCTGGGTCGCGGTCTCGCCAGTGTCGCCAGCGAAGAGTCCAACTTTTAGATTTATTATTTTCCATCGCCCGGTTCATAACTTACTAAAGTAAAATCAGCCGCTCCCGACCAGGTTATCCCTCCACCCTCGCCGGTAGGCGCGTGGAGTTCGACTCGATCCACCGTTACCGCTTGCGGCAATGTCCCCAATAATCCCACCCACCGCTCAAGGGCGGCATAGCTCCCCTCAACGGTGGCGGACAAGGCGATCACCGAACTCGCATCTTTTTTGGCTTTACTGGGAACCGCCGAATTGAGACTAAAGTCTACCGCCGCGGCGGTCGCTACTCCCTCTAACTCCTCAATAAATTGCGGGAGTGACGCATCGGTAACAAAATATTTTTTTACCTGCTCCATCGCCCGGGCATTCTGCTCCAAAAGCATCTGATACTCGGCGGCACGACTTAGGCGATACTGGCTCTCGGCCGCGGCGCGCGCGGCCGCACTAAGCGCCGCAACCTCTTGCGAAAGTCCTAGCCCCAGTCCAATGATCAGGCCAATCGCCGCGAGTCCCACCAGGCCCAGGGCCGCATCAACCAAACTAATTCGATCTCGATGGTCACGATACATCATGATTTAATGGTCAACAACAGCGTAAACGGAAAATCCTGCCCTCGTACTAAATTAGAAATTGGCGAAGATACTCCCGCAAAAAATGCCTCCGCCTGCAGAGCGCTAATAAAATCAAGGAGCGCTTGTCGCTCGCGCGCCAGGCCCGCTAACTCAAGCGTCGCCCCTCCTTTGGTTCGGGTGTACTGCAAATCGCTGATCGTTATTCCCGCCGGCCGCAGGGATCGCACTCGCGCAAAGGCCAGTTCAGGAGTAGAGCTCGCGGCCAGTGCCGTATCAAGAATTTTAAGACGAGTACTGAAGCGACGCAACGCCGCATCATTAGCCGTAATTCGACTTTCGTTGATTGACGTCGCCCGTCCGGCCACCCTGGCTTCGGCGGTTAGTCGCGCCTCATGAACCCACCCGTAGAGCGCCCCCAGCGCCGCCGCTGTTAAACCGAGCACTCCCACTAAAAGTAGAACGGCCACCCGCCAACGCCGACGACGATAGAGAGCAATCGCCGCTTCTCGTTCAGCTCGGGGCAATAAATTACTCATGGTATTGAAGATGCGGCCGCAAGGCTAACCCGAGCGCTGTCGCAAACCCGAATGCTTCGGAGCGAGCGTATGGCGGAGTTGTTAGCTCTTCATCCAAAATTTCTTGCCACACTCGCGCCAAGTGAACCGGCAACGGTATCCCTTCTGCCAAATATTCAACCAGCCCGGGCAATAACGCTTCGCTCCCCACCAACACCACTCGCCCCAACGCCGGCCGCGTCGGCCCCCCTTCCGCCGAAGGGGCCTGCCAAGCACCAATAAATTTAACAATTTCTTCTCGCAACACCGACAAGGCAGGCAACAGGGAGAAAACGAGGCGACTATCTGCCCCCTCGTAGAGGCCCTGGTTCCGCTTTAGTTCTTCCGCCGCCGCTTCGTCTACCCCCAACCCTTTTTGCAGTGCGCGCGAGAGAGCTTCACCGCTAATTTCAGTAATCGTGGCCGCTCGGAGAGCTAAACCTCGCGCCGCTACCACCAACCCCACGTGTAAGCGACCAAAATCAATTAAGAGGATAGGCGCGTCACTCTGGCTCGCCAAAGCTCGCGCGAGTGCCTGGGCTTCAGTCTCAAACACCAGGGGCCGTAAACTCGTAGTAGAGAACAGGTCAAGATACGCAGCAGCAGTTTGCTCGGGAAACGCCGAGACCACCACTTCGTACCCTCCTTTAGAACCAACGGGTTCGCGCCAAATATCATAATCAAATACCAGACTTGGGATCGGCACCGGCACATGTTCTTCAAGTTGCAACTCCACACTTTGGCGCAACTCACTCCGCCGCGCCACCGGCAAGGCCAAACGCACGACATAGCTCGGCTCCTCCGGCAATGCCACCATTGCAAAACGCTCCCCCGTCGCTGTGGCAATGGCAGCAAGCGTGGCACGCACAGGTTCAGCGTCGCGGATCTCTCCATTCACCACCGCTCCGGACGGCAACGGACGCACACCCCAGTGGCGCACTCCCAACCCCCGATGGCGCCGCTCGAGACTGCAATATTTAATCGAGCGATCAGAGATGTCGAAGGCGAGCGCCGGGAGTGTTAAGTAGCGGGGTGGTGGAAAGATTCGGAGCAAGTTCGAACGGAGCATTGCTCTTAAGTATAGCGCATGGACCGATCAGGCGGAATGACGACGCTCGCGCCAGAGATGCCAGAGGGCCGGCAAGAGCGAGAGCATAACGATCGCCCCAATAATCAGAGTTACGTACTGTTCCGCGTTCGGAATCAACGCACCCAAACTCCAACCACCAACAATAAACGCACTAACCCACGCCACCCCACCAATCACGTTATAGCGCGCAAAGCGCCTATAATTCATCCCCGCCACCCCCGCCAAAATTGGGGCAAAGGTACGAACCACGGGCACAAAACGGGCCAAGACAATAGTCTTGTTGCCATAGCGCTCGTAAAACGATTGCGTCCGAGCAATATGGTTTTTGTTAAAAAAGAAAGAGTTCTCGCGGTAAAAAATTTTTGGCCCGGCGCGACGACCAAACCAAAAGCCAACCAGATCACCCAGCACCGCCGCCAGCGCCGCGCCCAACCAGAGCGGTAGGATATCCGCCAATCCCCGTGAGGCCAAAAATCCAGCCGTAAACAGAAGCGAATCGCCAGGCAGGAAAAAACCAAAAAACAATCCCGACTCGGCAAAAATCACACCCCAAACACCAACCACGCCGAGCGTCTTAATAATAGTAAGCGGCTCCAACCAGTGAGTCATCCTATTTAATCACCGTTCCCGCGGGGATCGTGGCGGCGACTTCCAGCAACGAAAATGCTTCACCACTACTCGCTGCCAATAACATCCCTCGACTCTCCAACCCGCGGATCACCCGTGGCTCGAGATTAAGAATAAATGTCGCCTTTTTGCCGACAAGCATCTGCGGATCAGGAAAAAATGGGGCGATGCCTGAAATAATTTGCCGCGTCTCTTCGCCAAAATTAACCGTCAACTGTAATAATTTATCGGTTTCGGGAACCTTTTCCGCGACCACAATTTCACCCACTCGTAAATCTGCTCTTTTAAAATCATCAAAACTAATGTGCATGAGTTCGATCAAGATAACTTTGTAAAATCAGCGTGGCCGCGCGAGCATCAAGCTCGCGTTTACCCGTCGCTCGCTCAGCTTGAGCCGAAGTAAACAGTTCCGGCTCATACTCAACCACCACCCCGCTCACCCGCACTAATTCCTCCACAAATTTTTGAATCGCCGGCATAATTTTATTGGGCTGGCCGTGAAGATCTTTTGACTCGCCCACCACAATTTTGGCAACCATACGACTACGGCAAAGCTCGCCCAGCCGCGTTAGCAACCGAGAGTCATTAGGCCAAACCGCAAACGGTATCGCAAAGGTGCCGGTCTCATCTCCAAGCGCCAGGCCTACTCGCTTTGTCCCATAATCAATCCCCAAGAGCCGCATAAGAGGCATCATAGCACACCTTATGGTAGAATAAGTCCATGGTACCAAAATCATTATTGTTCCCTTGGTTTGTGGGCGGCGTAGCCGCCGGTGCAGTGCTGTTGGTGATCTGGTCCTTGGCGTGGAAAGGTTTGGCCTTATGGCATGCCGCCCGCCGACGCGAGAAGGCGTGGTTTGTGATTTTGCTCCTCGTTAATACAGCCGGTATCCTGGAGATTATTTATCTCTTTGCGGTGGCCAAGATTCAGCAGAGTCATCACGAGTAGTTGTTAAATTTCTAGTACGCGGTAAGCTAAAAACGGCTCTCGAGCCGTTTTTACGTGGAGGGGTGGCAGAGTGGTTGAACGCACCGCTCTTGAAAAGCGGAGTATCCGAAAGGGTACCGTGGGTTCGAATCCCACCCCCTCCGCCTTCGGTCCGCAGTAGCGGACCTTCGGCGTGACGCAGTCCGCTGAAGGGACGCGAAGGCGATCTTCGCTACGATCATGTATTATGTTTATAGTTTGAAATGTAAAGATGGCTATTACATCGGTTGTACCGATAATCTTAAAGATCGAATCAAGAGACACCAGGCTGGCCAAGTTCCGGCGACAACTGATCGTCTGCCGCTCGAGTTAGATTTTTACGTAGCGATCAAAGATAAGTACAAAGCTTTTGCTTTTGAGAAGTACCTCAAATCTGGTTCTGGTCGAGCGTTTATTAAGAAGCACTTAGTATAAATGTGAATACAAATTTCGCCCGGTTTTTTAAAACTGGTGTATACTATTCTCATGCGTGAATCTCTCGAATGGGAAGCGTACGAACACGACTGGTTCCCCAAAACCACTCATTGGTTTTGGATTATCGGCGGCGCTACCGCGGTACTGATGCTGGTAGCAATTCTCTTTAACAACTTTCTCTTTGCTATTCTTCTTTTAGTTGGCGGGTTTGCCCTCGCTCTCCACGGCGCCAAGATCCCCGAGCTCGTCCACTACAGCCTCACCCCCAAAGGAATTCGCCTTAATGATCAACTTTTCCCTTACGATCGCCTGCGCTCATTTTGGATTACCAACGAGCACGTTGGTCACAAAGTGATTATTCAAATCGATCGACTCCTCCTCCCTCACTTAGTCCTGCCGATGACTGAAGATGTTAACGGAGAGCATCTTCGCGAGTATCTTCTGCAATATTTAGCTGAAGAGCGGCACGAAGAATCGCTCGCGGATATGCTGTTTGATTATTTAGGATTTTAAGGTAAAGTAGGAAGCGCTGGCCCCGTAGTTCAACGGATAGAATATGGGATTGCGGATCCCACGATCGAGGTTCGATTCCTCGCGGGGTCATGGAGAAACAAAAACTGCCCAGGAGGGCAGTTTTTGTGAGAGTAAATGTAAATAAATTTAAACCGCTTTCTTGACCAAAGCCGCGAGGCGAGACTTTTTGCGCGCCGCCGCGTTTGGCTTGATCACCCCCCGCTTCGCCGCCTTGTCGATCGCCTGATAGGCTGCTGCGAGGAGCTTGCGAGCTTCGGCCGCCTGTTTAGCAGCCACCAACTTCTTCACCCCCTTGACCTCATCGCGCATCGCTCCGAGCCGCGCTAAGTTAAACCCGCGCTTGTGAGCCGAGCTCCGAATTGCCTTTTTGGCTGATTTGATTAATGCCATGTGGGTACCAGTATACCGATAATCGCAAAAAGGGCAAGGTGGTGTATACTGGCAGCATGATTGGCAAGCTCGCCGGCATCCTCGCCGAACGGTCGCTTAAGGAGGTCATTCTTGACGTTGGCGGCGTGGGCTACCGTATTTTTATCTCCGAAGAAACTCTTAAAGCAATCCCAACCATTGTCGACAGCCCCCTCTCGCTCTGGACTTATTTGGCTGTACGAGAGAACGCCCTCGACCTTTATGGTTTCTCCAGTCGCGACGAGCGCGAGTTTTTTGAATTATTGATCTCGGTCTCCGGCATTGGCCCCAAGAGCGCGCTCGCCATCCTCTCGCTCGCGCCCCCCGACACGCTTGCCAAAGCGATCGGCGCCGGCGACAGTTCCTACTTAACTAAAGTGAGCGGCATCGGCCGCAAAAGTGCCGAAAAAATCATCGTCGAACTTCGCGACAAAATTGGCACTCTCGAAGTGGGAGGTACCGGGCTCGCCGAAGAGGGTGAGGCGATTGAAGCCTTACAAGCGCTCGGCTACAATCTGCGTGAGGCCCGCGAGGCACTCAAAAAAGTTGGTGTTGAAGCGGTCGACACCGGCGACAAAGTTAAAGCCGCGCTTAAATTTTTAGGCCAAAAATAACATGTCCTTCCTCCGTCAACTCTATCATTATCTTTGGGCGCTCGGTGCCGCGCTCGGATACCGCTTCCCCGCTCGCTCGCTCTACGTTATTGGTATTACCGGCACAAAAGGTAAGAGTACAACTGCCGAACTGGTTAATCACCTCTTAGAGACGGCGGGTAAAACCACCGTGCTCTGTTCAACGATTCATTTTAAAGTCGCCGGGCAAGAAATTGCCAATTTAAAAAAGATGACCATGCCCGGTCGAGGCTTTATCCAAAAATTGCTGCGGCGCGGGATCAAGACGGGAGCGACTCATGCGGTGATTGAGATGACCAGTCAGGGAGTAATCCAATCGCGCCACAAGTTTATTGCTCTCGACGCTCTCATCTTTACCAATCTCACCCCCGAGCACATCGAGTCGCACGGCTCGTATGAGAATTATGTCGCGGCCAAGCTCGAGATCGCGAACGCTCTTGCCCACTCACCCAAGCCAAATAAAATTTTGGTGGTAAATACTGATAGTAAAGAGGCTGATAAATTTTTAAAAATAGATTTAGGCAAAGAAGGTAAAAAGATACTTTATAATAAAGAAAAGATCGAGGAGTGGATGCGCGTTTTGCCGGGTGAGTTTAATGCCTACAATGTCCTCGCCGCCGTCACGCTCGCTCGGGCGCTCGGGATTACCGACGAGACGATTAAACAAGCGTTAAAAACTTTCCCGGGTGCGCTGGGGCGGATGCAAAAAATTAGTGCGGCGGAGAAGTTGGGCTTTGAAGTCATCGTTGATTACGCTCACACCCCCGAGTCACTCGAGCAGGTGTATCAAACGTATGAAGGCAAGCGAAGAATTTGCGTCTTGGGCGGCACCGGCGGCGGGCGGGATAAATGGAAGCGTCCGGTGATGGGCGGCTTAGCGAGTAAACATTGTGACCAAATCTTCCTGACTGACGAAGATCCGTACGACGAGGATCCGCGGCAAATCGTAGCGGAGATGCTCCCTAGTATTGCCAATCAATCCAAAGTAAAAATTATCATGGACCGCCGTGAGGCGATGCGTGAGGCCTTTAAAACAGCCCGGCCCAGCGACGTCGTACTCATCACCGGCAAAGGCACCGACCCGTACATCATGCGTGCCAACGGTACCAAAGAACCCTGGAGCGATGCCCGGATTGCAGCGGAAGAACTAGCCAAACTAGACGCTGACCACTAAAACCCGTAAGCTCTCTAGATGCCCGAATTGCCGGAGGTGGAAACGCTGAAACGCGAGCTCGCCAAAGTGGTGGTTGGCAAAACCATCAAAAATTTTGAGTCGGCCAAATTTAAATTGCCGGAATTGGTGGGGAAAAAAGTGGTGGAGGTGGAACGCCGGGCAAAAGTATTGATCATTAAACTTGCTGGCAAATTCACTCTGCTGGTGCACCTTAAAATGACCGGTCAGCTGATTTTTAAACCAAAGACGGGCCAGCTCGTGATCGGCGGTCACCCACAGGAGAATCCGTTTAAATACACCCGAGCGGTATTTACTTTTACTGACGGCGCGCAACTCTTCTTTAACGACCTCCGCAAATTCGGTTGGCTAAAATTAGTGGCTGAAACTGATTTACTCAAAATTTTTAGCGAAACGGGCGTGGAACCATTGAGCAAAGATTTTACATTAGAGAAATTCAAAACAATTTTAGCGCGCTATCCTCATCGCCCACTCAAACAGCTGCTCCTTGATCAGAGACTCATCGCCGGGCTTGGGAATATTTATGTTGATGAAGCCTGCTTTTTGGCTCGGGTCTTACCAACGCGCCAAGTGAGCTCGCTCACGCCAGCTGAAGTTAAAAAATTACACACGAACATTATCGCGGTGTTAAAATTATCAATTGCCAAGAAAGGCACCTCCGCCCGGCACTACCGCCGCGCCGACGGACGGCGCGGCGGCTTTGTGCCCTACTTAAACGTCTACGGCCGCCAGAAGCAAATTTGCAAGGTCTGCGGCACACCGATCACAAAGATCAAATGGCACGGGAGAGGAACGCATTACTGCCAACACTGTCAAAAATAAAGGCGGTCTTGTTGTTAAGACAAGCCGCCCTGGGTAGACCTCCCATTGGGATTTAAGCCTCCTGCAACGCCAACTGCTCGGCCCGATTAAACTCCTGATCAAGAATCGTACGGATACTCGCTTCCTGATGATGCAAAGCATCCGGCAAAGTCAGTTGGATCTCAATCTTCCTATCCCACACCACCGCCTGACCGTGGATAGCTTGATCCCTCGATCCTTGGAGGGCAAATGACAACTGATCGTGCTCGGGGTTACCCACCAGTTGAGTTCGAAGATGTCCCATCGGCCAATAACACTGGACGCGTCCGGGAAAAATTGAAGCCAGGAGCTCTTTAACCTGTGCTCGCGACAGTGACCATTCTCTTGCATAGAGCATGGGAACAGCCTCCTTTCTATCCTTGAGCCTACTCCAACCAACGAAAGAGCGCAACGCCGGTGGCCACCGCAACATTAAGCGATTCCTTGCTCCCCCGCATCGGGATCTCGGCTACAGCATCGCAGAGTTTTAAAATCCCTTCACCTATCCCCTCCACCTCATTCCCCACCAACACCGCCGCCTTTTCTCCTAATTTTACTTCTCGATAATCAACGGAGTTTTTGGCCTGCTCTAAAGCAATGAGTTGCCAGTCTTCGGTTTTTAGTTTTTGGATTAATTCAAAAATATTTTCAACTTTCTCCCAGACAATCGTTTTTTCGGCTCTCAACGCCGTTTTAGCAATTTCTTTATTAACTCGACCAAACTGGTCCACCGGCGCCGGGGTGTAGCCCGTCAAATAGATTTTACTCACCCCCGCCGCTTCGGCAGTGCGAAAGATCGCCCCCACGTTGTGAGCGCTTCGGATATCAGGGAGGATGAGGGCAATCATTGTCTTTTTGACCTCTTACCAAAAACATACTTGATCAAATCAATCGGTAAACCAAGCCAAACAAACATTTTTTCGGAAATTTCAAAAATAAAGCAAGTTGCAACCAGAAGAACAGTTGAAACAATTAACAAAAAAGTTGGTTTAAAGGATAGAGGTAAAAGAGACGCAAACAATAATCCGGCCCCATTTATGAATAACCATATTTGAAATTCTCCGATATATTCTTGTCTAACCAACCACGAAGATTTTTTTAGAGATTGCTCTTTCTGTAAGTCTACTTGGTGTTGGTCGAAGAGGTTCGAGTATTTCCTGTAAGTGTTTTCAAAAACCAAATTTGAATAATCGCCACCAACAATAAAATTGATCCAAATTCCCCTTTCTTCTTGTAGGCACTTGCCGGTTTTGATAAATACTTTATTTAACCCTTCTATATCTTTTTCAACAGTAGAGAGCACATAAGCAACAGATAAAACTAGCACTAGTATTAAAATAAAAACCCCTAGAAAAAATGGTGTTTTATTGTAAACCACACCACCGTTTAAAAGCTGGGGAGATAGAGCGGCCGCGCCTCCAGCGATTGATCCAACATATATCAACAAGGTTCGCTTTTCTTTGTGTAAAGGAACAATAAAATCTCCAAAATACTGGGAAGAATTTTTTGCGACTTCGTTTATTTTTCCCAATAAATCTTGGGCTTGTTTGAGTCGTTCTTGATCTTCAGGTTTCATTTAAATTCTAGCTTGGATTCTCGGCTACCGCCGCGGGTGAGTTTCGATCTCATTTCATTCGATAACGAAACTCCTTTCGAATCCTGCCGCGAGCCAAGCAGTTGGCTCGCTACGGGACACGGCTTCGCTGTGCCCCGTGCAGGATTCGAACCTGCGACCGTTTGCTTAAAAGGCAACTGCTCTACCACCTGAGCTAACGGGGCGTTTGCTTATCTTATATTGACAGCACCAGCTTTTCAAGTCCAATCTCAAAGTCGCGCTGGCCGCGGCGGGCGTCATGCCAAAGCGCGATCAGTTCGCCCGAGAGCGCTTCAAGTTCGCCGGGTTTGAAATTACGGAGGGCGCGCTGGCTCTTTTGGAGCACAAAGGGCTTCATGGTTTTGGGTGGCGTCTTAGAATTTTGGACTGTGAGCAAACTCTTCACCTGCCAGGCAAGCTTCCAAAAAATCTCCTCCTCGCTCATCCCGGCCGCGAGCGATTCTTGATAGACGAGCCACAACTGCTTGCGATCACGCGCCGCCAAGGCGTCGCTTAAGGCGAAAGGGTTAAAGCCGGGGGCCGTCGCTTTGGCTTTAGCGACAAACTCTTCCACTTTCGCCTCTGATTTTTCAAACGCTTTCAAGGTTCCCCCTTCAATCTCCTGCTCTAAAAACGCAAACACGGTGGGCGATTCACTAAGCACCACTGCTAATTGCTCCACCGCCGCGGCCGCCGCGTCATTCTCGAGTACGCGATCGCAAACTACTAATCTTTTTTCGCCCTCCGCCGCAAACAAACTAGTGCTCACCGCCAATTCCTCAAACTGCCCAGCGTCCCAATGTTCAGTGTCGAAGCGGAAGATGACACCGTCGGGATACTTCTTCTCAAACGCGGTAATTACCTGCCGCCACTTGCCGCGGGCTTTATCTTGATCGGAACCATAAAAGAGATAGATCATACATCAATCGTAATCCCCACCGGGGCGTGATCGGAGCCGAGCACATCAGTCAAGATAAAGGCGTCTTTAACTTTGGGCACCAGTGCCTCGTCGACAAAGAAGTAATCAATGCGCCAGCCGACATTGCGCTCGCGGGCGTGAGTAAACTGATCCCACCAGCTGTAGTGGCCGCCACTTTTAGTAAACAGGCGAAAAGTATCTACAAAACCCGCGTCAATCACTCGATCAATCCACTGCCGCTCTATTTCTAAAAATCCCGACACTTTAGAATTTTCTTTTGGTCGCGCTAAATCAATTTCGGCATGAGCGGTATTAACATCGCCGCAGAAGATCACTTTCTTCCCTTTCTTCTTCAAGGCCACAATATGTTTTAAAAACTGTTCGTAAAACTCCAGCTTGTAATCGAGTCGCGCTTGATCCCGTTTGCCGTTGGGGAAATAGATGTTAAAGAGGGTAAAATTAGGATAATCAAGCTGGAGTAAACGACCCTCGCGCGTAAGAATGGGGTAATCAAATTTTGTTTCGATCGCGGTGGGTAAAAAATCTTGCTTGCAATACGAGGCGACGCCACTGTACCCTTTCTTCTCGGTCGAATAGTCCCAGTACGAGAGATAGCCCGGCGGCGTTTTAAGTTCGGGAGCTAATTTAGTCTCGGGGCTCACCTTGGTCTCCTGAAGCGAGACAATATCGTAGTTGGTCGCCGCGAGCCACGGCAAAAAACCCTTCTTCTCCGCCGCGCGGATGCCGTTCACGTTCCAGGAGATAAGTGTGCGAGTCATAGATTTTTTAATTTTTGAAAATCATCAAATAAATCTTGTCGCAAGTGTTGATTGTAGATGGTAGCGGCCGGATGGTAGAGCGGCAAGATTTTGGTTGTGCCATAACTCGTTTTGACCTCGAACAATTTGCCGTGCATCTGGCTGATCGAACGCAGCACGTCGGCGAGGCCCAGTCGCGTCATCACGTACTGCATCGAAAAGCGGCCGAGCGTGGCGATCACTTTGGGTGCAATAATCTCAATTTGCCGGTCGAGGAAGGGAGCGTAAATAGCGATCTCCTCGGGCAAGGGGTCGCGATTCCCCGGCGGACGATCCTTCACAATATTCGTCACATACACCGAGCTCCGCGGCAGATCAATCGAAGCTAAGAGTTCGTCGAGGATCCGACCGGCCGCCCCGCAAAAGGGGCGGCCGGTCTCGGCTTCGTTTTTGCCCGGTGCTTCGCCCACAAACATAACCTTGGCCTCATGACTCCCCTCGCCAATCACGGGGTAATATTTGTTTTGTCTCCGATACTCATAGAGCGGCGAGCTTGTAAGCGCGAGCACATCATCGCGAATCTGTTTTAACGCCGCCGTACGTTCATTTAGCGCGAGGCTCATGACGATCCGACTCAAAGAGGGGCTCAACGTGATGCTCAAGATACTGTTCGATATACCACAGTACCGTGAAGGTAAAAATAGTGAGCACAGTCACCGCAATCGCTAAGAAGTAGAGCCCAAAGCCGACTGCCATTCCCAAACCAGCGGCCACCCAGAGCCCAGCCGCGGTGGTAAGACCGGAGAGTTTATGATTTTGGAAAATAATGAGCCCCGCACCCAAAAAGCCGATCCCGAGCACAATCTGTGAGGCCACACGGAGCGGATCAGCGGTCCGAATACCAAGCGCGGCATACTGCGCCGCCACCAACTCGCCCACGAGCACAAACAGTGCCGCTCCCATCGAGACTAGGGCATAAGTCCGAACTCCCGCCGTTTTGCGGGCAATCGAGCGCTCGAGACCGATGAGCGCACCCAAACCGAGGGCTAAGACCAGCTTAATTAAGAGATCGGGCGGGGTGTTAGCGACAATATTCATGACCAAAGTATAGCTAGAAGAGTGAGCCTTGGGAAGGTTTGCCCTCGAGCTTGTGCCGCGCGTTCCAATAAGCGCAATGGTCGCAGGTTTTGGTCGCCTCCGGCACGGTTTTGCCCTCCAAACAGTCTTTGATCTTGAGTAAGGTCGGCTCGACCCAAGCATCATCGCCCTCGTAGCTAATCAAATTAATATCAAACTCAATCCGTTTATCAAACGCGGCGCGGTCGAGCTTGCCGGTGCAATAGACAAAGTAGCCAGTGCGCGAAACGGGCAAACCATTACGCCGCAGGAGCCACTGATAGACCTCCATCTGCCGCTTGTAACCGTCTTGCCACTCTTTATCAAGCTCCTTCACCGCCTCCTCTTTGGCTGTCGCCTTATAATCCACCACCACATACTCCCCCTCGTCAGTAATCCAGAGATCATCAATCGCGCCGCAGACCAAGAGACCGGTCGCTTGATGCTGGTGCTTAATGCCGCCAAACGTCCGCCGCCATTCGTCGAGCTCGGGGTGCGGCGCCGGCTTCAGTTTGAGACCATATTCTTTTTGGAGCGGATGCTGTTCACCCTTAGCCCGATGGGCGTCAAACTCTTGTTTTAATAAATAATCAACCGCGCTGTTTAAGGCGAAGGGGAAGCCGGGCACGCGCTTTAACCCCAGCTTGTTATCTAAATAAAAACAGCGCGGACACTCTAAAAAGAGGTCGATTTTTGAGCGGGAGAGCTTCCACTCCTTGCCGCCGTAATTCCAAGCTCCCCCGCGCGTTGGATTATAAAACTCGCTCATGCCGGGCATTGTAGCACGAGACTTTTTGGACACGAAAAAAGCCCCACACCCGATTGTGTGAGGCTACCAACAATAACATCCAACTTGATCAATCATAAACAGAAACAAAAAGATAGAACGGGTCCTTCTCCCAAATGCTCCCACCAAATACCCGGAAGCGGGCGAAGTTCCAACCAGAACCAGGACAGTAAGTTGCGACAAATGCAAGGTCCTCATCAAAAAACACGTACATGTTATTCTGGTCAGCTTGCACGAGAAAAGCCTCCTTTTCCTGGCAAGCTTTTACCACCGCCTCTCTTCCTCCTAAGGCACGGATTAACTCGTCGGAACTCATCTTGACATCCAAGGACCGAGCGACAACCTTAACACCATTGCCCAAAACCACTTCTTCCGACCGCCCAAACATGTTAACCTGCGTTTCGATACTCATCGTCGCACTCTTTCTGTTGTTTCCGCCATTTGACGGCTTTTTTATTAGGTTTTCAATGAGCTATACACTAACTCATCTCACCCCTAGATTATACACCCGATGGCTATATCTTGTCAAGGGCTTGGGCGGGTGGGGTCAGGGGGTGGAAAAATGGCTTAAAACAAGGTAATTTGACGTTAATCCCCCGTTTTGCTAAGATAATCACATATATGGCTCCGGCCTCGCCCTCGCGCAAGCGGGGGCAAATTGGTTTTAAGCGAACAAGAGCTTTTGGAGCGCTTGTTGCAGCCCGGTAAAAGTTTCCTGATCTAATGTACTCATTTTTCTAATAAGGCGCTTGGTATCAATCAGGCGGAGTTGTGATAGTACAACCGTGGCCGCGCGGCCTTCGATCTCACCAAGCAGGAAATAATATTTGCCTTCTTTCTTCCGGCCTGTCAGCGCCACACCCAAGAAAGTATTTTTATTGAAACCTTTGAGCACCAAGACCGGCCGGTCAAACCGCTCGCCCGTGCCGTCCATTTCAAATCCCACGTTTAGCCCCAACGAGCACCACCAGATTTCGCGCTGGTGATAGAACAATGGCGCTTGCTGTTTGTGAATCGCTTTCTTTTGGCTGTTCCAAGTATCAAAATCTTTTTCCATATCACTTTGCCTCGCCCCAGTTCTCCCCTATTTTAGCGTGGACCTCAAGTGGGACGGTCTTATTTTCCAACACATTTTCCATTGCGTGCTTAATCAGCGGCTGCACTTCGTCTACCAAATCTTTTTTGACTTCATAAATTAGTTCGTCATGGACTTGGAGCAGGAGCTCGGCTTTGCCCCGCCAGTTATTTTTTTCCAAAATTTTGTCGACTTCGATCATCGCGAGCTTCACAATATCAGCGGCCGTGCCTTGGAGCGGCGCATTCATCGCCATCCGCTCATTCATCGCTTTGATCTGCGGCAATGACGAGTGGAGGCCGGGGAAATTGCGGCGCCGGCCGAAGAGCGTTTTGGTGTAACCTCTCTCCTTCGCCCCCTGCTTTACCTTTTCAAAATAGCCATAAATTTTAGGGAAAGCGGCAAAATAGCCGTCGTAAAACTCCTGCGCCTCGGCCCGCGTGGAATTTAAGTTTTGCTTGAGCGCATTCACCCCCATGCCGTAAATAATGCCAAAGTTGATCACCTTGGCGCGGCGGCGCTGTTCCCGCGTTACCTCACTTTCAGCAACCCGAAAGACGCGCGCCGCCACGGCCGTATGCACATCCTCGCCGCTCTTAAAAATCCGGGTCAGTTCCTCATCGCCCGATAAGAGCGCCAAGACGCGCATCTCGATTTGGGAATAATCAAAGGCAAGCCAGCGGTAACCAGGCGAGGCCCGGAAGGCGCGACGGATCCGATCACCATGCGTCTCATCCGCCGGGATATTTTGCAAATTAGGCTCGGAGCTGGACATCCGGCCCGTCACCGCTCCCATTTGATGCAGTTGGGTATGCAGACGACTCTCGGCATCAACCACTTTAGGGATGGTATCAATGTAGGTCGAGACTAATTTGGCGAGCTCTCGATATTTTAAAATTTCACTGATGATCGGGTGCGCTTCTTTTAATTTCAGGAGCTCTGATTCGCGAGTACTCCGAGCACCGCCGGCCGTCTTTTTAAGACCTTTGACCTCAAGCTTAAGTTCGTCAAAGAGCACCACCCCGAGCTGCTTGGGCGAGTTTACGTTAAACTCATGACCAGCCAACTCATAGACTTTTTTCTCAATCTTCGCGAGCTCATGGTGATACTCCTCCGACAATTTTTTGAGCTCGGGCACATCGACTAAGATCCCCCGCTCGCAAGCCCGGCGGAGAATCGGGATGAGCGGCAATTCGATTTTTTCATAAACCTCTTCCAAGCCCTTTGCCTTCAACTCTTTTATTAACTCGGTTTTAGTCTGGCCCGCTAAATCAGCCGCGGTCGGGTTGGTGAGTTCAGAGTTTAAGAGCCACAGCGCGATGGCCAACTCCGGGTCCAACTCACCACCCCCATTCGCTTCGCGAATTTCCCCCTCCTCCGTCGAGGAGGGGGCGGATTCGCCATTAGGCGAAGCGGGGGTGGTGGATTGGATTACCATCCCCTGCCCCAGCGCCGCCCGCACGCGCGCCCCTAATGTCTTAAACTCAAGCTCGCGGAAGAGATTCTCAATCCGATCCAATTCAACGCTCTCGCGCCAACCAGTCGTGGGAGCGGTAAAATCAATCGGCACGTCGCGCCGAATCGTCGCCAGAGTTTTAGAGAAGAGCGCCTCCTCCTCGTGCTCGACGAGCAGTTTGAGCATCCGCTCTTTCACTCCGGCTTTAATCAAGACCTCGCGCTTGGTTTTAAGCGTCTCATAAATTTGCTCCACTGAACCAAAGTGCGACACCAACTGCGTCGCCGTCTTTTCGCCAATACCCGGGATGCCAATGATGTTGTCCGAGGGGTCGCCGCGCAAACCCTTCCAGTCCGGCAAGAGCTCGGGGCCAAAACCGAAGCGCTCGCGCACTTTGATCTCATCATACAAAATCGTATCGTTAATCCCTTTTTTGAGCGTGTACACCAGCACCGCCTCATCGCGGATTAACTGCAGAGTATCCATATCACCGGAGGCAATAATCACTTGCCAGCCAGGTTCGCCACGCATCCGTTCAACAATCGTCCCCAAGATATCATCCGCCTCAAAGCCCGCTTGATCGTAGACCGGGATATTAAAGGCGGCAAAGACATCGCGCGAGCGAATCATCTGGGCTACCAACGCCTCATCGGCTTTGGCTCGCCCCGCTTTGTAGTCGTCATAAATTTGTTTGCGAAACGTCGTTTCGGCCCGATCATAACAAGCGATAATCTGATCGGGCTTAAGCTCGTTAATGATTCGGATGAGCATTGTCACCAGGCCGTAGAGCCCGCCCGTTGGCTCGCCGCGCGAAGAGCTAAAGTCAGGCAACGCATGATAGGCCCGATGCAAAATGGCATGGGCGTCCAAGAGCACTAATTTTTTAACTTGAGATTTCGCGGGTTTGCTCATTGATAAATTTAAAATGGAGCCGCGGCGTCCCAACCGGGAGCACCGTCTCAACTTGATCCGCCCACTCCACTAACACGAGCGTTCGCGGGGTGGCCACTAGCTCGGACCAACCAAGCGCCAACAGTTCTTTACCCGACTGCAAGCGGTAGGCATCAATATGCACTAGCTTGCTCCAGGGCTGACCTTTTAGCTCGTACGATTTTTGAATAACGAAGGTTGGACTCGTCAGTGCCTCCGTGATACCCAGCTCCCGACCCACCGCCTGGGTAAACGCCGTTTTACCCGAACCCAAGTTGCCAATAAGCCCCACTACCGTCGCCCCGCGCTCACTTGCCGGCACTTGTGATAGCCAGTGCTGGGCCAAGGCCGCAAGTTCTTCCAGACTATGCACTTCTTTGCGCATGGGTCAATTCTAGCACCCCGTAAAGCCTGCTGGCCACGGGGGCAAGCAGGCCTCTTTTTTTAGACACAAAAATAGGCGAGGATTCCAGATGGAATCCTCGCCCACGAAAACTTATTACTTCTCATCACTGACGGAGAAGCAGCTGGGCTGATCGGACCAACCCAAGGCCAGCATGATCATTCTCCTCCATGTCAGAGGAGAACCGATGACCATCATCCCTGAGTACCTTAGCCACTGCCAGGGCCGTCGGGATGGGAGCGAGATCAAACCGCTCCCAAGCATGGGAGTGACTCTCGCAGCGGCAAGTGCCGCGTAAGCTGTCTCCACAAAACTCCCACACCTTACCGCCCTCTAACCCAACCCAACCAAGATTGTCCACTAAGGCAATAATCATCTCAATCTCCTTCCCGCGTCGCGGGAGTAAGTTCTCATTTGGACCGCGCTTGCGATCCCTCAAATCTGAACAAGGGTTAGGGTTTTAAGCCATGACTTATTCAGATGTTGAGGAATAACAATACTATTTCTAGTACTTTCCTCTCGATCCTATTCGATTTTCAGAGATCCAACCGTAGCTGGTATTACCCCTTTATATTAGCATATTCTAGCCATATCTGTCAAGTATTGGCTCTAATTAGCCAAAACTAAGGAGTACGTAACTACCCCTATCTTACCATATTATATCTATACTTGTCAATACCCCTGTTGACCTTGCCAATAGCCCAGTTTGGCTATCGTTAGGATACAAAAAAACCACCTCCGCCAGCTAGTTTTTTATCGAGGTCGTGGTAGGTATGATAGTATTAAAGCGATGTTGACGTTCAACGACACTGAAGAGGAGAAGAAGCTTGAGGAACTCCGCTCGGAGGAGGCTGAACAACTCGCCCAAGTGCTCGCGACGAAGTATGATCTCCCCTACATCGTACTCTCCAAGTTTGCTATCAATACCGACGCGCTCCGCCTGGTGGACGAAGCCGCGGCTCGTGATGCACGGCTGGCCGCCTTTAAACTAACTGGCCGCAATCTCTTTATCGTTACTCAAAATCCTGAGACCGCTAAAGCCAAGGCTTTGTTTGAGGATCTCCGCAACAAAAATTACATTTTAAATCTCTACCTCGGCTCGGAGGCGAGCTTGGCGCGAGCCTGGGAACGCTATCAAGAGATCTCGCAATCCACCAAAACGCACGCTGGTCTCATTGATATCTCGGGCGAAGATGTTACAGCGGTGATGAAGGGAATAAAAACTATTCGTGATGTCGCCACCTTAGTTGAACAAGAGGGTCAAACTGCCACTATTGAAGGCGGGATTTCAGGACTCCTAGAAGTAATCTTGGCCGGCGGTATTGCCACCCTCGCCTCCGATATCCATATTGAGGCCGAATCGGATAAAGTGCGCCTGCGCTACCGACTCGACGGAGTATTGGTGGATGTCAGCTTCTTTAACCACCAACTCTATCGCCACCTGCTGGCTCGGATCAAACTAGTCTCGGGATTAAAGCTTAACATTGAAGCGAGCGCCCAAGACGGCCGCTTCAGTATTGCGATCCAAGGTACCGAAATCGAAATCCGCACCTCTATTCTTCCCGGCGCCTATGGCGAATCCATTGTGCTCCGCATCCTAAACCCGGAAGCGATTAATGTTAGTTTTGAAACTTTAGGAATGGAACCAACCTTGTTTAAGTTGGTGGAGCGCGAGATTCAAAAGCCAAACGGCCTCGTGCTCTTAACTGGTCCGACCGGCTCGGGTAAAACTACTACGCTCTACGCCTTTTTGCGCCACATCAACGATGCCGGGACCAAAATTATCACCATCGAAGATCCGATTGAATATCATCTTGAAGGGATTAACCAAACCCAGGTTAACCCGGCGAAAAAGTACACTTTTCTCT
>CAZMMP010000004.1:0-29142 GCA_964567425.1 uncultured Candidatus Saccharibacteria bacterium | reverse complement strand
AAAGTTGACACTTCGGTTTACCACGAATGGAAGTGGGACCGCCCAGCGTGGGTCCAGTTGTACCTGAACGGAAAACCGGCGGAAAAATTCCTCGACGGCCCAGGGATTGATACCTCCGAGCTGTGGGCCGGCGAACACCACACGCGCAAAATAGTGATCTTTCGTATCCAATCCTATGAAGGGAAAAGAGCGAGAATAATAATCGCCGCCCGTCCGTACAATCCCTTCGAGAAGGCGGTACGAAGTGTTACTCCCGTAGATGTTCCTTAATTCGGAAAGGTGACGAATACAAACGACCCCAAGCTCGTGAGAGCTCGGGGTCTTTTTTCGCGTCCGGAATTTTACCTCCTTACGGATTGAGGCAGCCAATCGTACCGCAGATCAAGTTCATGATGCCAAAGGCGGAGATCATAATAAACATCCCGAAGATCCCCCACCCCATGTGCCGCCAACCCGCCTTGCGTCCTTCAGCACTGCCACCATCACGAATCGCCTCTACTACCCCCCAGAGAAAGATGACCAACGCCGCCGCAAACCCGAGCGTAATGAGCGGATTGATGATGTTAGTCTTGATCTTGCCAATGAGCTCCGTGGCATCAAGAGCGGCGAGTAGCGCCTGGGGATTCATACTAAACTAACTAGAGCGAGACTAGGTTATTGGGTATATCCAGGGAGCGGTACGCCGGGAGCGTTTGGAGTCTGCGTCCCGTTGACACTAAAGGTGTTTTTAAGAATTCCAACCAATCCCCACACCGACACCATCACGAAGAGAGCCACAATACCCCAGATCATCAAACCTCGAGCCTCCTTGCGTTTGTCGGCATCACCTTGGCTGCCAATGTACTTGATAATGCCCCAGAAGAAGACGATCACACCAATCGCGATCAAGAGCGGGATGATGTAATCATTGATCCACACACCAATTTGGGTCAAAAGGTCCGTAATACCACCCGTTGCTCCTTCAAACGTATTCGCTGCTAACGCCAAAGACGGCAGGCCCATGAGCACACCCACAATCACCTTACTGATTTTGTTCATATATTATTTACGACAATTAATAATCCCTATTTAAACTGCGGGATCCCGGGCGTGGGGAGCGTGCTGTTATCTAAACCAAAACTATTGATCAAGATCTGCACTAATCCCCACACCGACACCATCACGAAGAGAGCGACGATGCCCCACCAAAGCATGTGCCTGGCCTCGGCCTGATCTTTGCTGCCGAGCTTCCGCATATATTGTATCACCCCGATAAAAAAGTAGACAAGAGCAACGCCGATAAGGAGCGCGATCCCGGGGTTAACAATTGACGTAGTAATACAACCCACGAGCTGTTTAAAGTTTTGGATACTAGTACAAGAGTTGGCGGCACTTTGAGCAACGGCGGGGAACATGATAATGGATTATTTTAATGAATTAATGGTGCCCTGCAGCACGGTGACGACCACGAAAGCACCGAGCACGAGCGCCGCGCCGATTAAGGAATAGGTCAACGCTTGGTGGGCTTTTTGGAGCTTGGCATCGTTGCCCCGGGCCGCCACATAGAGAAAGCCGGCATACATAATATAGAGTGCCACAATCGGTGCCGAAATCTGGACCACAACACCCAAAATAGTAGTCACTAATTCTTGAATCGATTTAACTTTAAGAGGATTAACCAGCCCGAAATTACCATCAGCAAACACGACGGGAACTAAAAAGTTAATTAACCGATCCATGGTTTACTTAGTATAACTGAAATTGGATTTGGTAACACGCTCGGATCGAGGAAGACGTCGAGAATCGTTTTCACAATAATCGCGGCCGCGAGCACCGCGCCAAAGCCAATGACCACACGCTTTAAGAGCACCTTGGCCCGAGAGCGCTTGGCCTCGTTGGTGCTGTACATTAAAAACATGAGGCCCGCCCAACACACGGCAATCCCGCCCACAAACGCCGAGATCCAAATAGCAAACTGAAGCAAATTATTGAAGAGTTCAAAGAGCGCGCCCCAATCGCAGGCGCGACTGCCGGTAGTGGGGCCCACAAAATCGGACGCCGTTGAACCTACCCCATCGCAATTGGGGACCAAAGAGTCGCCAATACTCCAGGCTAGACTAAGCCCGGGCAGAAGCAAGAGGCTTACAGTAAAACTTGTGGTTAGAAAAAGCTTTTTCATTCGGCAATAATCGTTCTTAATTGTTGCTCGGTCTCTTGGAGAGCGGCGAGTGGCGCCAGGCGACCGCTCTTAATCGTGCGCAGCAAGTTCTCAAAGGCTTCACTGGTTTTGGCTGGGTTGGGATCGAGCCAGGCCCGGGCAATCACCGCTGACCGATAGGCCACCGCGGCCGCCGGATCGCTGGGTACTTTACTAAGAGCGGTGAGATTAGCCGGCGCTTGATTTAAAGCATTTGCAAAAATTGCGCTCGCCTCCGCTCCGGCCAAGACTCCCGCCACCTGAATCGCCGTGGTCGGATTATGAGCACCGCGCGGGATTGAAAGGCCGAGAAAGCGTCCAAAGGTTAAGCGAGTCGGAGTATTGGTCGGCTGCGGCACCATCGTCACATCCATCGAGAGTTGAGGATTTTGCCGCCGTAAAACGGAGTATTCACTCGCATAGCCGAGGTAAAACACTGCTTGGCCCCGGGCAAACGCATCACGAGCCTCGGGTTCGGCCGTGTTCCAAGAGTACGCGGTGTTCGTCGGATCACTAAAACGAGTGAAGAAGCCCACCGCCTCTGCCGCTGGCGGCGTGGCCTTCCCTAACGTGCTATCGAGCGTAAATTGTAATCCGGTCGCACCGTAGCTAGTGATCGGATTGCCGGTTTGCATAATAAGCAAGGAAAGCAGATCTTTGGCGTGGGTGATGTTGCTAAACTCGCCGAGGGGGATAGCGCTCTGGAGTACGTTGCCGTTGCGTTCGGTCTTAGAGAGCGTTTTGGCCATCGTTTGGAGTTCCTCCCAAGTCTCGGGCGGCCGCACAAACTGGCCGGCTGCCAAGAGATCGGGGTTGTAGTAGAGCACCAGCGGATCAATCGCAAAAGGCAAGGCCCAGATGCCGTTTTGATCAAGATAAATACCGGCTCCCCGGGCAAACGAATCGAGGAAACTGCGCTGACTAATACTTTGATAAGAAAACTGGGTCAGCTTATTGCGCTCGGGCCAGAGCGCGGTATGGGGCAACATAACGAGATCGGGGCCAGTACCCGAGGCGAGCGCCTCGACCAATTCACCTTCAATCCGCGCCGGATCATGCGCTTGATAGACAACGGTAAATTGTGTTTCGTGTACTTTATTAAACTGATCAATGAGCGGCTGCGCCACGTCAGTCGGGAGCACGCCCCAGAGCGTCACGCTCCCCCCTACCCCGCCCGACGGCGCCCGGAAGCCTGGGATAATCCCGGCAAAGATGAGCACCGCAATAAAGAGAATAAAGCCGAAGGCGACAATGAGAATGGTTTGGAAGGTGCTCCACTGCATGGCTTATGGTTTTTTAAAAATTAATCCCCAGTGATGTTCACCGGCCCGAAATCCTCCCGCTTTGCTCAAACCCGCTTCGGTAAAAATCTGCTCCGCTTCGGCTGGCGGGAGCACCGCTGCCGGCGCCGGACCTAAACCACCAAAGCTGTCTTGCCACTCAATCACTACCGCTTCGCCCCCCGACTTTAAAATCCGTTTGACCTCAAGCACGATCGAATAGCGAGCCGTGGATTGAAACAAGAGCTTAGAGATAATCACCGTATCTACTGAGTTGTCAGCGAGCTTAGAGCCGCCGTGCTTCTCAACATTGCCCCAAACCACTTCGATATTGTTAATACCCCGCGAGCGCGCCTCGCCGACGACGCGGTCAAGCAAATCTTTTTGAACATCAATCGCATAGACTCGACCACTAGTCCCCAACAGCTTAGCCACCGCGAGCGCATAGGCGCCGCTGCCAGTGCCAAAATCGGCGACCGTCATCCCGGGCTTTAGCTTGAGTTGGGCGACATTCGCGCTGGGATCAGCGAACATGCCTCTAGTATATTAGAGAAACGTCAGCGAGGCGAGCGAATCACCTGTGCGCAACTTCATAATCCGCACCCCTTGGGTCTGGCGACCGAGCGAGGGGATCTCGTTGAGGCGGGTGCGGATCACCTGTCCTTGTTTAGAAATAGCGATGATCTCACTCTCGTCCGGCAAAATCACTTTAGCATCCATCAGCTTGCCGGTCTTCGCCGTTACTTTAACCGTTTTGATGCCGCTGCCGCCGCGCCCTTGCACCTTGTAGTCCGCAAGCGGCGTTTTTTTGCCGTAGCCATTTTCAGTCATTACTAAATATTCGGCGGACTTGGTCGCGGCGGTGACAACGCCGGCACCCATTACCTCGTCGTTCTTACCGAGTTTCATCCCCCGTACCCCCGCGGCCGTGCGACCCATCTCACGGATGTCCTTCTCCTTAAAGCGGATCGATTGACCGGAGCGGCTGGCGAGGATCACCTCATCCCCTTTCTCCACAATCACCGCGGCCAGTAACGCATCGCTCTCGGCGAGTCGAATAGCGATAATGCCATTGCGCCGCACGTCGGCAAAGCTCTCGAGCGCCACTTTTTTAGCGACCCCATGACGGGTAATCATGAGGAGAGACAATTCTTTCCCTTTCGCGGCCTTGGGCACCGCAAGGACCGAACTCACTTTCTCATCTTCGGCGAGCGGCAGGAAGTTCATGATTGATTTGCCGCGCGTGGCCCGCTTCCCTTCCGGGATATCGTACATCTTGATCTGATACGCCTTACCCTTATTGCTGAAGAAGAGCAAGTCGCTGTGGGTGTTAGCGGTGAGGAAGATGGTGACAAAGTCCTCCTCCTTAATATCGAGATCAATCACCCCCACGCCGCCGCGCTTTTGGGCGCGATATTCGGTCGGGTCCGTGCGCTTGACGTAGCCACCGGCGGTGACGACGAGCACGTTCTCCTTCTCCGGGATCAAATCCTCTTGACTGATCTCCGTAACGCCGCTCCGCACAATCTTGGTCTTACGCTCAATGGCAAATTTATTTTTGATTTCAACAAACTCATTCTTGATGACCGCGAGCAATTTTTTATTATCCGCCAAGAGCGCCTTGAGTTCTTTGATCAGCGCTTGCTTCTCACCCAACTCATCCATGATCTTTTTGATCTCGAGCCCGGCAAGCTTTTGCAGTCGCATCTCCAAAATCGCCGTCGCCTGTTTGTCGGTAAACTCAAACTTTTTCATTAAAGCCGCGTGCGCCTCGGCCGCGTCAGCCGATTTGCGAATCGTCGCGATAATCGCGTCGATAATATCGATCGCCTTTTTGAGGCCGAGTAAGATATGCTCGCGCTCCTCGGCGCGAGCGAGGTCAAATTGCGAGCGACGAGTGACGATCTCCCGCCGGTGAGCGAGAAAGGCTTCGCAAATCCCCCGCAGCGAGAGGAGGCGCGGTACGCCATCCACGAGCGCGAGCATGTTGTAATGGAAGACGGTCTCGAGCTCGGTGTGCTTATACAGCGCATTTAAAATCTTTTGGGGGAAAGCCCCGTTTTTAAGTTCGATCACGATCCGCATATCGTCGAGCGTGGTGGATTCCTCGCGAATATCGCGGATCCCTTCGATCTTTTTCTCCTTCACCAAGTCCGCGATCTGGAGAATAAATTCGGCTTTGTTCACTTGGTACGGGATCGAGGTGATGACGATCTCAAACTGACCGCTCTTTTGCTCCACGATCTCGGCCTCACCGCGACAAAGCACCCCGCCCCGCCCTGTGGCGCTCGCATGTTGAATATCCTTTTCATTAAACGCGAGCCCCCGGGTCGGGAAGTCGGGTCCTTTAACGAAACGCATTAAATCCTCGGTGGTTGCTTCGGGATCCTCGATCAAATGAATGAGCGCGTCCATCACCTCGCCCAAGTTATGGGGCGGGATCTTGGTCGCCATACCCACCGCAATACCAATGGTACCGTTCACGAGCAGGTTAGGGATGCGTGAAGGCAAAAGCGTTGGCTCTTGGCGCGTGTTTTCGTAGTTCGGGATGAAGTCAACGGTATCCTTTTCGATATCCTTGAGAAGCTCGAGGCTGATCGCCGAGAGCTTGGCCTCGGTGTAGCGCTCGGCGGCGTGCGGATCGCGGCCAATGGAGCCAAAGTTACCTTGCCCTAAAACAAGCGGGTGGAGCAAGCTAAAGTTCTGCGCCATGCGCGCGAGCGCATCATAGACGGCCGTGGTGCCATGCGGATGATAGTTGCCGGTCGTATCGCCGGTGATCTTGGCGCACTTACGGAACTTGCCGCCAGGGTTCAACCCCAACTCATGCATGGTATACAAAATGCGGCGGTGCACCGGCTTTAAGCCGTCGCGCACGTCGGGCAAAGCGCGCGCCACAATAACGCTCATCGCGTAGTTGAGATAGGACTCCTTCATCTCCGACACGATATCGGCCGGGATGAGCTTACCGCCTACCGGCGGGGTTTGATTTAGTTCGTTAGCTTCTGCCATCCGTGTTTAATGCGGCCGAGCATGCCGCTCCAGCCGCTTGGTGACCCTCCCTCTCCCTGCGACGAGGCCGCGGGAACAAGGGTGACGCCGGCGGCGGCGGTCTGCGAACCAGCCGGAACCAAGAGAGTATACCGCAAACTCGTCGCCCACACGAGCGTAATCGCGAGCGTCAAAGCCACACTAGCCCCCAACGCAATCCGGCGACGCACCGGCTCGGGTTTTGCTCGTAAGCTATCTAGTTTTTCACCCCAACTTTGAGCAGCCATACTGATGATTAGTTGGATTTAATAATAGCGACTTGACCCTCTTTTTCAAGCAAATCTTTACGCTTGAGGGCTAAACTCTCCACCGGCTTCGTCCCTTCGGCACCAAGCTCTTTTAAGAAGACTTTGAGTTTGGCCTCGTCTTCAATCGCAACCGGGATAATTAATTTAGGCTCAAGATCGGCGGCAAGCTTAGCAACTTGCTTGGGCTCAAGCACGCCCGAGACTGGAGCAAAAACAATATCCACTGCTCCCAAACCTTCGGTCGCCGCGGCGGGCAATTCAGTACTCGCGATCGCTCCCAAATGGACAATCTTGATTCCATCAAGCACGAGCGAGTAAATCGTATTAATTTTGCCGTCAGGTCCGGAGGTACCCCAACCTTTGATAAAGACCCCCGAGACCTCATACTCGCCTGGACCGTTAATGACAAAGGGCACCCGGTCGCCCCGCGAGACATTCTCGACTCCGTTGTAGTTAGCCTCGTTGAGAGAGACGAGCGCCAAATCGGCGCCAAAGCGGACTACGTCCGCTTTGGCGCCTTTGCCGATCGGATTAAAGACGATTACCGCGTCGCCTTGAGCCACTTTAACCATGCCCAGTCCGTAATGACTGATTACCATTGGCTCTAGTATAACAGATTAGGAAGCTAAAATAAAGCCTAAAATTTGCCTCGCCACCCTTGCCAAGCTGTCAATTATCTATATACTAATCGTTACCTATGAATACCAATAGTATTGAATCCGAGAGCACGACAGCTGAAGCCGTCCCAGCCGTGCCTCTCACGCTGATGGAGGAGATCGCTAAAGCCTCCCCCGAGCGCCCGCGCGAAAAGACGCTCGTTGAGGGCACTGTTATCTCCAAGTCTAAAAACGGTGTTTTTGTCAATATTCCACCCTTCGGTACCGGCATTATCTTTGGCCGCGAATATTTAAACGCCCGCGACATTATTAAGGAAATCGGGGTGGGAGACACGGTCAGCGCCAAGGTGGTCGCCCCCGAAGGCGAGCAAGGCTATATTGAGCTCTCGCTCAAAGAGGCCAAACAGGCTCTCATCTGGGCCGAGGCTAAAAAAGCGGTGGACCAGAATACTACGTTTGAACTGGTGGTCAAAAACGCCAATAAAGGCGGACTGATGGTGGAGTGGCAAGGGATGGACGGCTTTATCCCCGCCTCGCAGCTCTCCCCCGCTCACTATCCGCAAGTCCCTGACGGTAATAAGGATCGGATTATGGATGAACTAAAGAAGCTCGTCGGCACCCCGCTCTCGGTCTATTTAATTAATGTTGATCCCAAAGAAGGGAAGCTGATCTTCTCGGAAAAAGCGGTGGGTGGTAAAAGCCGCAAAGAAATTATCTCCAAGTATAATCTCGGCGACATTGTGGAGGGCACCGTCACCGGCGTGGTGGACTTCGGCATCTTCGTCAAAATGGAGGAAGGGTTTGAGGGTTTGATCCACATCTCCGAGATGGACTGGGCGCTCGTCGAGAATCCGCGCGATCGCTACAAGGTCGGCGACAAAGTCGAGGCTAAGATCATCGAAATCAAGGATGACAAAGTCTCGCTCTCGATCAAAGCCTTAAAGAAGAATCCTTGGGACGAAGCCAAAGGCAAATACAAAGCCGGCGACGTGGTGAAGGGTGTCGTCATCAAACACAACAAGCACGGTGCCCTCGTCTCGATTGAGGAGGGCGTGGCCGGTCTCGTCCACGTCTCCGAGTTCGGGACCGAGGATGCCCTGCGCAAAAACCTCGAGCTGGGCAAGACCTATACCTTCACGATCAATCTCTTTGAGCCGGCCAGTCAGCGCATGACGCTCTCCTTTGGAGAGAAGAAGTAACGTTAGTGGCTATAGAGACTGGCTGCTTTAGGCCACCCTTCAGTGATGGTCATTTCAATTGCTTCGACCGCTCGGTTGATTACTTTTTTTAGAACCGCTTGCTCGGCAGGCGTCGGCTTAGCCATCAAAAATTTTATGATCTTCTCCTCGCCGACCGGTTTTTTAACTTTGCCGCTCGGCGTCGTGGGGCAAATTCCAATTCGGACCCGGATAAATTTTTGGGTTTTTAACTGATCAATTACTGACTGCACGCCTTTATGGCCGCCAGAACTTTTATCAAAACTGATCTTTAAACTGCCGAGCGGCACGTCGAGATCGTCATAGACGACAATTAATTTCTCCGCCTCTTTGGCGCTCTTAACAAGCGGCTTAATCGCCTTACCGGAATTGTTCATAAACTCATCCGGGGTCACTAATTTTGCTTTCAAGTTTTTATCCGCGAGCGACTGAACAATCGCGCGACCAAGACTATGCCGCGTGCCCGTGTACTCCGGATCCGGATTCCCCAACCCCGCGATGGTGTATCCCATGAGTTCAGCATAGAACGTGGCCTAATTTGCGTCAATGAAAAATAACGAGTATACTGGCGCCATGAAAGATGATGCTTCTCCGAAAGTACGTTCCTCGGTATGGGAATTAGTTCGCTTTGCCGCCATCGTGCTCCTCATCGTCATCCCCGTTCGTATCTTCATCGCCAAACCCTTCATCGTCTCGGGCGCCTCGATGTACCCCACCTTTGAAGATAAAGAGTACTTAATTGTGGATGAGCTCTCCTACCTCCTCCGCCAGCCTGAACGCGGCGAAGTGATCGTCTTTAAATATCCCAAAGATCCTTCCAAGTATTTCATCAAGCGCATCATTGGTCTCCCCGGCGAAACCGTGACCGTGAAAAATAATAGCGTCGCCATTACCAAAGCTGACGGCAGCACCGAAAAGCTCGGCGAACCCTACATCAGCAAAGATTATTTTGCTGACACCCAATTTACGCTCGGTCCAGACGACTACTTTGTGATGGGCGACAATCGCCAGGTTTCGAGCGATAGCCGGGCCTGGGGTGCCGTACCAAAAAATTTGATCACCGGTCGCGCCCTCGTGCGCCTCTTCCCCTTTGACCGCGTTGGCGTACTCCCCGGCGACTACCCTACCAACTAAAGCGGTTTTCCTGACAACCATGCCCGATCCGAAAGAAGTTAAGAAACGAGAAACCGAGACCGAACTCGGCGCTGTTAAAGGGATGCGCGATATTGTCGCCGAAGATTTTTTCGCTTTTCAGGGGTTTTTTGAAAAGGCGGCAGAGATCGCTCTCTACTATGGCTTTAGTCCGATTGAGACCCCGATCTTAGAACACGAAAGTCTCTTTACGCGCGCGGTGGGCGAAGGTACGGACATTGTCTCTAAGGAAATGTACGCACTCAAGACGCGTGGCGGCGATCACCTTGCTCTACGACCCGAGTTCACGGCGCCAATTATGCGCGCCTATGTTGAGCGTGGTCTCCAGAGCCAACCCCAGCCGGTCTCGCTCTACTCCTTCGGCCCACTCTTCCGTCACGACAAACCCCAGCGCGGCCGTTACCGCCAGTTCTACCAATTTGATCTTGAGATGCTCGGCACACCTAAGTCGATCGCCGACGCCATGGTCATTAAGCTGATGCTTTTAATCCTGGAGGAAGCAGGTTTGCAAAATTTAAACCTGCGCATCAATTCGATTGGCGACAAAGAGTGCCGCGGCAATTATCGCCGTGAGCTGGCTAATTACTATAAAAAGAATCTGCGCACGATCTGCCCCGACTGCCGGGAACGGTTAAAGACGAATCCGCTCCGCGTCCTCGACTGTAAAGATCCGCGTTGCCAAGAGGTAAAGGCTAGTGCCCCCGCTTCAATCTCCTATCTCTGCGGCCCGTGCAAAGCGCACTTTAAAGAAGTGCTCGAGTATTTGGACGAGATGGGGATTGAATATGAGATCGACAACACGCTCGTGCGCGGTCTCGATTATTACACCCGCACGGTATTTGAAATTACGGAGCCCGTAGCCAGCGAGTCGGCAGCCACCATCTCCGGAGAGTCGGCAGCCACCGCGCCCCTCGCCGTCGCCGGCGGCGGCCGCTATGATTATCTCGCCCGCGCTCTCGGCCACAAAAAAGATGTGCCTGCAGTCGGCGGCGCGATCGGCGTGGATCGGATTATGCTCTCGCCCCAGTTTGTGCCGCACCACCCGCGAATTGTTAAAAAACCGAAAGCCTTTTTCATTCAACTCTCCTTTGACGCAAAATTAAAAAGTATGGCCGCCATTGAGATCCTCCGCAAAGCGCGGATCCCGGTAGCGCAATCAATCTCCAAAGACTCACTCGGCGCCCAACTCGCGATCGCGGAAAAAATGCAGGTCCCTTACACGATTATCTTGGGTCAAAAAGAAGCGATTGATAACACCGTCATTGTCCGCAATATGCAAAACCGCTCGCAAGACGTCGTCCCGCTCGCCAAGCTCGGCGAATACGTGAAGGGGTTGAAGTAGTGTTATTTTAAGGGACTATCAAGACTATTGACATATATATCTTATATATGATACTATGTTAGTACAGTTGCCATATGGTTGGCACTGTGAGCACTTTCACACCTTATCTTTAGGAGCGTTATCATGCAAATTCTCCAACAGTGCCGAGAAAAGGCCGCTGCCTTGGCGGCAGAAATCAAAACCGCTACAGGGCGCACCTTTAGCGGGGACTCTAGGGGAAATCCCCGCTTCCCAGAATTCGAGTTAATGCCGACCATCAAGGCCGAAATAACAGGAGCTATCGAGCTTCTGAAACGGGGGGAGACAAATGAGGCGCTGGAAGCACTGGGGAATGCATTGGAGCACTTGCGCTCCCAACAAGTCGCTTTCCTCCGAAACCACGCTCTCGTCCAGCTCCATCAGCGGGCTCGGTTGATGGTAGGGAAAATCCCCCACAGCAAGATAGATAAAATCTATCGCGATTATCTCAATCCGCTGGCTAAGTACTGTGAGGGAAGAATCGAGCTTGACGAAGCCGCCAGGCGATACAACGAGGTCCTTCACTTGATTGCCTGCGCTTTTGCAGAGCAGGACGAGATCGAGAGAAAGCATCAGCGCGCGCAACGAGAACAAGAACTACAGGCGGCTAAGAAACAACGAGAGCGGGAGCTCCAATGCTGTGCCGAAGCAGCAGAGCAGCTGGAAGAACTGTTCTCTGAGTAAGAAAAATTTAGTAAGAAAGTTTATCCACCCCGGCATCCGTGCCGGGGTTTTATTTGCCAAATTTTAGTGATCATGCTAGCCTAAGCGTCACATGATCCGTATTGAAGTAAAGCGCGAATCCAGCGAGTCAACGGCTAGCGCCCTCCGGCGCTTCTCCAAGCGTGTCCAGGGCCTCGGACTCGTCAAGCGCTTGAAGGCCCATAAATCGGCCGAACGCAAACTCTCCGACTACAAACGCAAGAAGGCGGCACTGAAGCGACTCGCCCGCCGCGCTGAATACGAACGCTTAAAGAAGCTCGGCAAGATTGCCGCGACTCCGCTTGCTCGTCCGGCGACTCATGCCGCTCCCGCTAAAGTACAATAAACTTAAGAACGAGGTGCTCGGCGAAGCCTATGACTTGAGCTTCGCTTTAATTGATTCAATCCGCTCGCACGAATTAAATTTAAACTATCGCGGAAAAGATAAACCGGCGAACGTGCTCTCGTTCCCTTTCTCTCCCAGCGCCGGAGAAATTTTGATTGATCGAGAACTGGTGCCGGAGCCAGCCGAGCAGTTGTATATGTTTATCCACGGCCTACTTCATTTGGCAGGATTAGACCACGGCAGTATAATGGAAGCCGAAGAAGAGCGTTTGCTCGCTCGGTATTCGACTCATCATGGCAAGCACCATCGTCGCGGGCCTCGACATCGGGAGCTCGAGCATTAGGCTCGTCGTGGTTGAACCAGTGCGCGGCGGCCAACCCCGGATTTTGGCACAAGTGAAAAAAGAATCCCGCGGCCTTCGCCGCGGGTATATTGTTAATGCCGACGAAACCCTCGAGAATCTTCGGACTGTCATTGCCGAAGCGGAACGCGAGGCGAAACTGCGTCTCCGCTCCGTCTTCCTCGGCCTCGGCGGCATTACGCTTGAGACCCGAGCGGCCGAAGGCCAGGTGATCGTCTCAAAGGGCGATCTCGAGATTAACGAGGTGGACTTGGAGCGAGCGCGAAGCGCGAGCGAGCAAGCGCTCGGCGACTTTCAAAACCGGCGCATTATTTACCAAACACCGATCGGCTGGAAGATTGATGGTAAAAAAGTGCTCGGCCGACCCGAAGGGTTGCGCGGTACCAAACTGGAAGTGAAAACGCTCTTTGTCCACGCCCTGGCCCAGCATTTTAATGATCTGGTGCGCGTGGTAGAACAGGCCGGACTGGAGGTGGAGGACGTGATCGCTTCCCCCATCGCCGCCAGTCTCGTCACGCTCTCAACCACTCAAAAAGCGGCGGGTTGTATCTTAGCCAACATCGGCTCGCAAACCACTTCGGTCATTACCTTTGAGGAAGGTGGGCCGGTTGCGCTCCAAGTGCTCCCCATCGGCTCGAATGATGTCACTAACGACATCGCGCTCGGCCTGCGGGTCTCGATCGAAGAGGCGGAGAAAATTAAACTCGATCCGATTTCAGCGCTGACGTGGAAGCGCAAGCTTGATGAGATCATCGAGGCGCGGGTGATTGATATGTTTGAGCTTATCGATACGCATTTAAAAAAGATTGGCCGCTCTGGTCTCCTCCCCGCGGGGATCATCATCGTCGGCGGCGGCGCGAATACTCCCGAGCTCGAACGGACCGCGAAAAATGTCCTTCGTCTCCCAGCCAAAGTGTTTAACCCACTCGAAGAACCGGCACTTAAAAATCAAATTAAAGACTCGGGTTGGGTGGTCGCTTACGGCCTTTGCCTCGCTGGTTTGCGCGTGGAGCGCGAGCATTCTCCCGCCTTCCGTCTCAAGGGCTTTGGCCGCTCATTTATGCGCTGGTTCCGCGATTTTTGGCCGTAATTCTCGATTTGCATTTTTTACCAGGCTTGCTACGCTAGTGCCATGCCAAAGATTGATCCTGAAGTGGAGTCCTTTGCCCGTATCAAAGTGATCGGCGTGGGCGGCTCCGGCACCAATGCGGTGAATCACATGGTGCGCTCTAATGTCAAAGACGTCGAGTTCATCGCCGTCAACACCGACGCGCAGGATCTCCACTACTCGCTCGCGAAGAAAAAAGTTCATATTGGTAAAAATCTCACTCGTGGTCTCGGTACCGGGATGAATCCGGAGCTCGGGCGCAAAGCAGCCGAAGAGAGCATTGAGGAGGTGCAAAACGTCATCAAGGGCGCGGATATGATCTTCCTCGCTTGCGGTACCGGCGGCGGCACTGGTTCGGGCGCGACCGCGCCGATCGCTAAGGTGGCCAAAGATCAAGGCATTCTTACCGTCGCCGTCGTTACTCGCCCCTTCTTCTTTGAGGGCACCCAGCGAATGCAAATCTCCGAACGCGCCATCGAAGAGATCCGTAAAGAGGTGGACGCCATTATCGTCATCCCCAACGATCGCCTGCTCGCGATGATTGATAAAAACACCACCTTCACCTCCGCCTTCGCGATGTGCGACGAGATTCTCCGACAAGCGGTTGAGGGGATTTCCGACCTCATTACCACCAACGGTATCATCAACGTCGACTTTGCCGACATCCGCGCCGTCATGAGTAATGCCGGTCCGGCCTTGATGGGCATCGGCCGCAGCGCGGGCGAGAACCGAGCCACCGAAGCGGCCCGGCTTGCCATCAACTCCCCCCTTCTCGATATCTCGATCGACGGGGCCAAGGGACTCTTGTTTGCCATTGCCGGTGATCAAACAATGACGATGTTTGAGGTCCAAGAGGCGGCCAAGGTCATCATCGAGGCGATTGACCCGAACGCCAAGGTAATCTTCGGCGCCTTCCATGATGAGAAGTTGAATAAGAATGAGATCAAGGTGACGGTCATCGCCTCCGGCTTCCCTGAAGGGATGCGCCGCAAGCCAGCAGCCGCGCCGGGCGCGCCCGAGAGTCGCTCGTTCCTCGATTCCCTCCGCCCCAGTCGCGAAGAAGTCGAACCGGTTGCCGAGAAAACAACAAAAAAAGCCGAACCCGTACCCGCTCCAGCTACCAAAACCGCGCCCACGAAAACTACGGAAACTGATGACGATGACGACTGGTCATCAATCCCCGCCTTCCTTCGCCGCCCGAAGTCGAAGTAGTGCGAAACAAAACAAAATTTCTTGTCCGGCGCCGGAGCCCGCGAGCACGCGGGTAAAGACGGCAAGAAGTTTTGGTTTTGTGAAGCGATAATTTACAATTACATCATGACTTACGATTTAATCATTATTGGCGGCGGACCGGCAGGCGTGGCAGCGGGAGTGTACGCAGCGCGTAAGCGACTAAAAACACTTTTTTTAACTTATGACTGGGGTGGTCAGTCCATCGTCTCACCAGACATTCAGAATTGGATCGGGACTACATCGATCTCCGGCGAAGACTTAGCGAAGAACTTGCGCGAGCATTTAGAAGCGAACACGGGCGAGAGTTTGGAGATCCGCACCGGCGCGAAAGTCAGCAAATTAGACCACGTAAATCCCGTAAAGACTTCGTCCACGGGACAAGCTTTTTGCGTCACCACCGACAAAGGTGAAAGTTTTGAGACTAAAACCGTGCTCATCGCTACCGGCTCGGCCCGGCGCAAATTGATGGTGCCCGGCGCCGCCGAGTTTGAACAGAAAGGAATCACCTACTGCGCCTCCTGCGACGGCCCACTCTTTGCGGGCCAGGACGTGGCGGTCGTCGGTGGGGGTAATGCCGGGTTTGAGACCGCGGCCCAGCTCTCGGCGTATTGCAAATCAGTCACCCTGCTCCACCACGGCGACAGTTTTAAAGCGGATGCCATCACCGTCGAGAAGTTGCGCCAGCACCCCAACGTCACCCTCCTCACCAACGCCGAAACGCAGGAAGTGAAGGGGGACCCGTCCATGAAGGCCGGGCAGGCAAATTTCGTCAAAAGTTTAATTTACAAAGACGCGAAGAGCGGCGAGTCAAAAACCCTGTCGGTCACCGGCATCTTTGTGGAGATCGGCGCTCTGCCGGCCACCGAATTTGCCAAAGGGGTGGTGGAGCTCTCCCCCATTAACGCCATTAAAGTCGACCCGCGCACCCAGCGCGCGTCTGTTACCGGTATCTGGGCCGCTGGTGATTGCACCGACGGCCTCTATCACCAAAATAACATCGCCGCCGGCGATGCGGTTAAGGCATTAGAAGATATTTATAATTACTTGCATTTGGAGAGTTAGAACGTGCTACACTAGTACCGCATGAATTTTAAGATTACGGGCGGGAAGGCGCTCCACGGGGAGGTAACAGTGAATAGTTCCAAAAACGCGGCAGTAGCTTTGCTCTGCGCCTCGCTCTTAAATAAGGGTACGACGACGCTCAAGAACGTGCCCAAGATTGAGGAGGTGAATCGGCTGATTGAAACGCTGGAGAGTATCGGCGTCTCGCTCCGCTGGGCCGGCAACAATCTCATCATCAAACGCCCCTCAACGCTCGCCTTACATAAGCTTGATCGCGAGGCGGCGATGAAGACGCGGAGCGTGCTCATGTTCCTGGGCCCTTTGATCCACGAGGCCAAACGTTTTACGCTCCCCCACCCCGGCGGTTGCAAGCTCGGCGAGCGCCCGGTGCGACCGCACCTCTTTGCCTTGGAGCGACTCGGCGTCAAGATTGTCTCCAAGAGCGGCTACTACGACGTGAGCGCGCCTCGACTCAAAGCCCGCGAAATTATTTTGTACGAAACAGGCGACACGGTAACCGAGAACGCGATCATGGCCGCCGCCCGTCTGCCGGGCACCACCACCATTAAGTTTGCCTCGGCCAACTATATGGTCCAAGACCTCTGCTATTTCCTCCAAGCACTGGGGGTCAGAATCGAGGGGATGGGGACAAGCACGCTCACGATTACCGGCCGCGCTGCGATCAATGAAGAAGTGGAGTTTGCCTTAAGCGAAGATCCGATCGAGGCAATGCTCTTCCTCGCCATCGCGGCGACCACCAACTCGGCCATCACTATCCGGCGCTGCCCGATCGATTTTTTGGAATTGGAGTTGCTTAAGCTCGAGAAGATGGGTTTTAAATATTCGCGATCTAAAGTTTATAAAAGCGAGAATGGTTTTACTAATTTGGTTGATCTTGAAACCAGACCAAGTAAGCTGAAAGCGCTCGAGGAAAAGATCCACCCCCTACCCTCGATCGGCTTAAATATTGATAACCTCCCCTTCTTTGTACCGATCGCCACCAGAAGCCGGGGCACGACCTTGATCCATGACTGGGTCTACGAAAATCGCGCCATTTATTACACTGAGCTCACCAAGCTGGGCGCGAATATTATCCTGGCTGATCCGCATCGGGTGATTGTGGAGGGACCAACGGAGTTGCGGGGGACCGAAGTGGTGTGCCCGCCAGCGCTCCGACCAGCCGCGATTATTTTGATCGGGATGTTAGCCGCGCGCGGCGAGTCAATCCTCCGCAACGTCTATTCGATCAATCGCGGCTATGAAGACTTAGTGGGCCGACTGAAACAGCTGGGCGCCGAGATCGAACAGTTTGCTTAGCCAACTTTGACGGCGCTCCCGAAGCACAAACGTCCCGTCCCAATATGGATAACGAAATTTGGTCATCCTTTTTACTCTAACGACCGATCATGAATCGGACATGAGAAAACCCCAGTCACCCAAGTGGCTGGGGTTTCAGAGTTGTAGAGCCGCGACTGAGTTACATGAGGTCGTCGAGATCCCATCCACCCATCAGACCATCTCGTTTTGGTTTACGTTTCTTCGGCAAAGTAGGCTTAGCCAGCGGCTCTTCCGGTATTGTTGGCGCCGGGGGTGAGCTTGGCGACTCTGACGACGTAACTGGCATTTCGGATGTTGGCTCATTCATCGTACTCTCCTTGTAAAAACCAAAGACCTAATTTAGTACCAAAAACTCCCCATCGGATGATGGGGAGTTTTTCATCTTTACGTTCGATCCTTACATTGCAGTCGAACCCCCCTTCATCTTTTTGCAAGCCAAGAGGCACCAGAGTGCGCTCAAGCCCACGAGGATATAGACGATCTTGAGGAGCGTCGGCACACCACCGAAGATCATGCCCACCACATTCCAGTCCATGTTGAGACCAATAAGGCCCCAGTTAAGACCACCAACGATGAGGAGCACCCAGGCGATCCAATCGATGGTACCCATTTTTTTCATACGCGTATAACTAAAATTACCTTATTAATAAAAACGACCGCAACTCTAGTATAGCACCCTTCCCAAGCTCACGGAATACGCTATAGTGGACAAATGCCCACCACCAAAACCGACTCTACTACCTGGGATTTTAGCCGCTTATTTAAAAATCCGACCCCGGCCGCCATCAAAGCCGAACTTGCCCGCGTCAAACGGGAGAGCGACAAGTTTGTTAAAAAATGGGAAAAACGAAAGGATTATTTGGAGAAGTCAAAAGTCTTGCGCCAAGCGCTTGATGAATATAACGAGTGGAGCGAAACGACGGGCACCAGTGGCAAGGCTGGTTATTACGTCTGGTTGCGGAGCAACCAAGACCTGAACGACGCCGCGATCAAAGCGTTGCAAAACCAGATCCGCGACGTGGCGAGTGCGCTCTCCAACAAATTACAGTTCTTCACATTACGACTCGGGAAAATCTCTCCTGCTAAACAAAAAGAGTTTTTGAAAAGCAAGGAGCTGCTTCTCTACCGTCATTTTTTGGCCCGATTGTTTGCCGAGGCGAAACATGATTTGAGCGAAGCGGAAGAAAAAATCATGACGCTCAAGGCTCCGCTCGGCTATGATAACTGGCACACGATGCTGGAGGGCTTCTTGAGTAAAGAGACCCATGAGGGGAAAACATTGATGGAGTGGACTAGCCACCTTTCTTCACCCGAGCGATCGGTGCGCCACCAGGCTGGCACAGTGCTCGAGGGGATGTTCGCCAAAAACGCCTCCGTGGCGGAGCATGAGCTCAACGCTATTTTGCAAAACAAAAAAATTAACGACGAACTCCGCGGTTTTGCCCGACCCGATAGCTCGCGTCACTTAGCCGAAGACGTGGACACTAAGGTGGTGGATACCCTGATCAGCACCGTGGCCAGTCGCTTTGCTATCCCCAAGCGTTACTATGCCTTGAAGGCCAAGCTGCTCGGCCTCGCCGATTTTAATTATTATGATCGCAACGCCCAATTGCCGGGAGTGGAGAAAAAGTATCCGTTGGCGCAAGCCAAAGAGATCATCGGCCGTTCTCTCGCTCAACTCGACCCTGAGTTTGCCGAGATCTTCAACCGCTTCTTCGCCGAGGGGCTAGTGGACGTATACCCATACCCCAACAAGCGCGGCGGGGCTTTTTGCGCTTACGAACTAAAATCGCTCCCGACCTACATTCTCTTAAACCACCAAGACCGCCTCCGCGATGTCACCACGCTCGCGCACGAGGTCGGCCACGGCATCAATGACGAGCTCATGAAACAGGCGCAACCGGGGGTATATTTTGGTACGCCCATGGCAACCGCCGAAGTGGCCAGTACTTTTATGGAAGATTTTGCCCTAGCGGAAATTACGAAAGACTTAACCGAAGAAGAGCAGCTCAACTCCAATCTGACTAAACTTGATGACGACATGGCAACCATCTTCCGCCAGATCGCCTGCTATCGCTGCGAGTTTGAGTTGCACCAAACTTTCCGCCAAAAAGGGTACCTCTCTCAAGACGAAATTAGCCAGATCTTTAAAAAGCACATGGCGAGCTATTTGGGCGCGGCCGCCGAAAAGAGCGATCTCTGGTGGGTCTACTGGAGCCATCTCCGCTATTACTTTTACGTCTACTCCTATGCGAGCGGCCTCCTGATCTCCAAAGCACTCCAGGCCAAAGTAAAAAAGGATCCGACGTTTATTAAAGAAGTGAAAACCTTCTTGAGTGCCGGCCTTTCCGATTCGCCCAAGAATCTCTTTGCAAAGATGGGCTTAGACATCACCAAAAAGAGCTTTTGGGATCGAGGCCTCGACGAAGTCGAGCAGCTCCTCGACGACACCGAAGCGTTGGCCAAAAAATTGGGGAAGACATAAAACAAGACCCACCGGTATGGTGGGTCTCTGTGATTAAGGATAGAAGACCTGATCATTACAGCCACTCGGGCTGGATCTCGCGGATCGGCAAAGAAAGATTGGTGAGCTCGGCTCGTTCCCAAGAGGTGCCAGTCGAGGTTTGCCAGTGAGGCATAAAGAAGAACTCGTCGACCAATCCAGAGGAAAAGATCGGTCGATAAAAGTCAGTGAGGAGAGGATAACAATACCCTTCAACATGGTGAGTGGCAGCGATCCGAATCATCGCCACCTGAAACGGAAGTTGGTCGAAAACCGAGTAGTTTCGTTTTTCCACCGCCCTCATCCCCCGCCTAAACCGGGCCAGATTTGCTTCAAACCTCTCTTCAGGTGTCGAGAGACTGGCTATCTCGAGCGGACCACCCGTAGTCATCGGGCCGCACACTTGAGCAATTCGCCCGCTCATCCGGCGAAGCACAGTTAACGCGACCGGTACTAACTCGCTAAAACTTTGCGCTCCATCAAGAGCGACCATCTCGGTCAAGGTCCAAAACCGATTGGGCATTATGAGTGCCATCAAGCACCTCCTTTTATACCTCTGGCCTTGATACTTTGGTTCTGTTCTACTCTCTAGGATAAGCAGGGTTAAAAAAATAGCAAGTTTTGCGGAGGGTACAGGATTCGAACCTGTGAGGGGATTACTCCCCAACCGCATTTCGAGTGCGGCGCGTTAGACCACTCTGCCAACCCTCCAACGCTTCGATTTACCCTACCACCTTTTTGCTCATTTTTCAAAAAAATGTTAAGTTTAGGCCGTTCTTTGGCCCCATCGTCTAATAGTTAGGACAGCGCTCTTTCAAGGCGTAAATCCGGGTGCGATTCCCGGTGGGGTCACAAAAATAGAAAATGACTAGTTTTTTTATTGCCCTATATAAGAAACTAACATTATTAATTTTGATGCTACTTTCTCTTTCCCTTGTAATAGTTACTGTTATTGCCGTTATCCAAAGCTTTCTTCAAAAACAGAATATATTGCTCTTAAAAATAGTCGATGAATATACAAAGATGGTGTTAACCTCTTGGCCCGCGACTATTCTTACTTTAGGATTAGTTCTACTTATTACTCAACAAGAAGCAATTGCAAAATTTATAGAAGAAAGATTGATCTCAGTAGGTCCTGATGGAATCAGAGGAAAATCCAACGACTCAACAGAGGATTTAGTTTTATTGTCCAAACAAAATATTTCAAGCAATCCCAGTGAAGAAATCATGGAGGAAAGTTCTAACAATACTAGCACCCACCTCCCACCATCGCCTGATGGAAAAGAGGCTCTTATAAAAAATAACAATGAGCTAATAAAATATTTAGATTTTGAGAGAATTTATAATGTAATTTTTGGAACACAAATTACAATCCTTGACGCTTTGAGAAAAGACCCCACCAACGGCATACTTTTTACAAGTATAGCATCATCGTATGAACAATGGAGACAAAATGATGAGTTGCTAAAAAAATATTCCTTGAATGATTATCTTCAATTTTTAATAAACGCTGGTTTAGTGGATATTTCTGAATCTAATAATATTCGTAAATATTTAATTAGAGACAAAGGGATAGAATTTTTAGATTATATTGAGAAAAACGGTTATATAAAATCAAAAGAACACTAAAGGTGCGCGCGCCAGGATTCGAACCTGGGACCTCAAGTACGTCAAACCTGCGCTCTAACCAACTGAGCTACGCGCGCATATGTATCACTTTTTTGCAGAACTGCTCACTAAGATACAATAATCGGCGCTGAATAGCAACCAAACCGCAGCGGATCACGCAAACACCTTGATAGCCAGCATATGTTGGCCGATCTTTAGTCCGGAGATCAACAGAAACTGTCACGAAATTACTAACGGGAATAGCAAGAACTCGAGACCAATATTTTTTGATTTGCTCGGGATTTTGGTCGTATCTTAAATGCAACTCGCATTTGATCTTATTTAGTGGCACTTCTCGTTTAAGCAAATACCTAACAAAAAATTTTAAGATTAACGGATTGCTATTACCCAAACCAATACTATTGCTTTTTTTAAATCCTTCTCCCAAATACAGCATCGCGGCTGCTAAATCCAGTGTAGCTGAAGAAATTGGTTCTAAATTAGCTAAAATCTGGTCGCCTTCCTTTTGAGCTTCTCGGATCCGCAACTCTTTTTGCTGATTATGCCACTTTACAGCCAACCAGCGCGCTTTTACCAGAGCCTTATCGTGATTATTTTTTAATTGCGATTGATGATGATCAGATAGAGTAATGGCTTTAAGCCAACCACTAAGAGTCGATCGAGGAATTTTAAGTTTTTTCTCAATCTCACGAAGAGATTTGCCTTTTTGTCTGAAAGCAATCGCCTTTGGCTTCAACTCGTACCATTTAGATATCACTGTATTATTATAGTCTCTAAACTCCGATTTTACTAGTAAAATCTGGTGATAACTAACCCAAAATGCTACACTCGAAGCGTGAAAATCCTGGCAATTGAAACGAGTTGTGACGAGAGCGCGGTGAGCCTGGTGGAAGCAAAAGGCGACTTTAAAAAGCTCTCGTTTGCGGTTAAATCACATCTCGTCTCCTCGCAGGCGGCGCTCCACGCGGCGTGGGGCGGCGTTGTTCCTTCGCTCGCCAAACGCGAGCACTCGCGGAACTTAGTGCCGCTCTTGGAGCAAGCGCTGACTGAAGCAAAGCTAATTGAATATGCCAAAACGCCGCAAGCACGCGACTTTTTGACTATCCAAAAAGCGGCCGAACTGCAAACCTTGCTCGCCCGCGAGCCAGAACTGTTAGAGCGCCTACTCCAACTCGTCCCGACGATTGAGCGGCCCGCGATTGACGCTATTGCCGTCACTCGGGGGCCCGGCCTCGAGCCGGCGCTTTGGGTCGGGATCAATTTTGCCCGCGCCTTGGGCTTGGTCTGGGATTTGCCCGTGATCCCGGTTAATCACCTCGAGGGTCACGTGCTCTCGGTGCTCACCCAGGTAAGTGAGAAGAAGGTGACTGTCCCGACCATCAAATTCCCGCTCCTCGCCCTCATTGTGAGCGGTGGTCACACTGAACTAGTGCTTGCCCGCGATTGGTTGCAGTACGAACTCTTGGGGCAAACGCGAGATGATGCCGTCGGCGAAGCGTTTGATAAAGTGGCGCGGATTTTAGAGCTCGGCTACCCGGGCGGCCCCGCCATTGCCAAGCTCGCCATCCACGGCTCGCTCCACCCCGATTACAATTTGCCGCGGCCGATGATTAGCTCGCCTGATTACGACTTCTCCTTTTCGGGACTGAAAACGGCGGTCCTATATTTGGCGCAAAAGTTACAGGTGAGCACCCCGGGCGGCCTCTCCAAAATCCAAAAAGCGGACATCGCGCGCCAGTTCCAGCAAGCGGCGATCGAGACGCTCGCCTACAAAACAGCTAAAGCCCTCAAAGAATTTAAACCCAAAACGCTGGTGGTTGGCGGCGGCGTGGTGGCCAATGAGGAGCTGCGACGACAATTCGGCGAACTCCTCGCTAAACAATTCCCCACGGTCGCCTTGGAACTCCCCGAGCTTGCCCTCACCGGCGACAACGCCACTATGATCGCGGTCGCCGGTTATCTCCAGTATCTCGCTCAAGGCTTCCCCGCCGACACGTTTAACTTAAAAGCCGAGGGGAATTTGCGGTTGGCCTAAAGGCCTATTTTTGCTATTCTTGAGGCCATGGATGAGCGTCTACTCAAGCCCTATAACCCCGCCGCGACGGAGGGGAAAATTTATGAGCGCTGGGAACAGGCGGGCTATTTTGCGCCCCAGGGCGAGGGCGAGCCCTTTGCCATGGTACTCCCCCCGCCCAACGTCACTGGCAATCTCCACATGGGGAGCGCGCTTATGCTCGCGCTCGAAGACGTGATGATCCGCTACGCCCGGATGAGCGGTAAGCGCGCGCTCTGGATCCCCGGCACCGACCACGCCGCCATCGCAACCCAAACTAAAGTGGAAAAATTGTTAGAGAAAGAGGGAATCAAGAAAAAAGAGCTGGGACGGGAAGAATTTTTAGAGCGCGTCCGGGCCTTTGCCCGCGAGAGCCATGATGAGATTGTGCGACAGATCCGCACGCTCGGCGCCTCGGTGGATTGGAGCCGCGAGGCCTACACCTTAGACGAGGCCCGGAGCCGCGCCGTGCGCGAGGCGTTCAGCCGGATGTATGCGGCGGGCCTCATCTACCGCGGCACCCGCGTTATCAACTGGGATCCGAAGGGGCAAACCGCCATTGCCGATGATGAAATTGTTTATGAGGAGCGGCCCACGACGCTCTACACTTTTAGATATTCGAAAGACTTCCCGATCGCCATTGCCACGACCCGGCCGGAAACGAAGCTGGGCGACACCGGCGTGGCCGTGCATCCGAGCGATGCTCGTTATCAGCAATTTATCGGTCAGACGTATGAGCTTGAGTTTGCTGGAGCCAAATTAAACATCAAAATCGTAGCGGATGAGAGCGTGGACCCGAACTTCGGTACCGGCGCGGTGGGCCTGACGCCAGCGCACAGCCAGGTGGACAGCGAGCTGGCCGCGCGCCACGGCCTCCCGAGCGTCGCCGTGATTGATGAATACGCCAAAATCAACCTCCCTGGTCCCTTCGCGGGGCAAAAGGTGGCCGAGGCGCGCGCCGGCGTCGTCGGGTGGCTTAAGGAGCAAAATTTATTGGAGAAGGAGGAAGCGATCACTCATAATATCGCCACCGCCGAGCGCTCGGGCGGCGTGATCGAACCACTCCCCAAGCTCCAGTGGTTTGTGAGTGTCACCAAAGAATTTGAGTGCGACGGCCGCCAGGTAAATCTAAAAACGCTGATGCAAGAGGCAGTGACGAGCGGCCAAACTAAAATCATCCCCGAGCGCTTTGAGAAAATTTATGGGCACTGGATCGAGAATTTGCATGACTGGTGCATTTCGCGTCAGATTTGGTTTGGTCACCGCATCCCCGTTTATTATAAAGGCAATGAAATCCGCGTTGGTGAAGCGCCAGAGGAAGCTGGTTGGGAACAAGATCCGGATACGCTCGACACTTGGTTCTCCTCCGGGCTCTGGAGCTTTTCGACACTCGGCTGGCCGAATGAAGCCGAGTTCGCCAAAAATAGGGAGTTCCACCCGCTGGCCGTGCTGGAGACCGGCTATGACATCCTCTTCTTTTGGGTGGCGCGGATGATACTCATGAGCACGTTCCTCCTCGGCGAGGTGCCGTTTAAGACGGTGTATCTCCATGGTTTGGTTCGTGATAAGCAAAATCGCAAAATCTCCAAATCACTCGGCAACAATATCGACCCGGTCGAAATAGCCGAGAAGTATGGCGCCGACGCGGTACGGATGTCGCTGATTATCGGCACCGGCCCCGGCAACGATAGCAAGATCTCGGAAGAAAAACTTAAAGCCTACAAACATTTTGCCAACAAAATCTGGAACGCCTCCCGCTTTGTGCTGGAAAATAAAGTGGATTCCCCGGCTCCCACTGACCACCCTTACTTAACCGAATTACAAAACTTAACTACCGAAATAACCGATGATCTCGATGACTTTAGATATCATCTGGCGGGCGAAAAGTTATACCACTATTTTTGGCACGTGTTTGCTGATAAAATAATTGAGGAGGCGAAGCAGGATGCCATTATTAAAACTTTGCTACCGCTCATTTTAGAACGCTGCCTCGTATTGCTCCACCCCTTTATGCCGTTTGTCACTGAAGAAATCTGGTCAATTTGGAAGCCGACCGAGCCACCCCTCATCATTACCCAATGGCCCTCCTAACCCTCGCCAACTTACCACTCCTCGCGTTAATCGTGGTGAGTGGTTTGGCGCCCGCCCTCTTTTGGCTCTGGTTTTGGCTTAAAGAAGATCGACGACGCCCCGAGCCCAAGCTCATGATCATCCGCGTCTTTGCCCTCGGAAGTCTCTCGGTGATCCTAGCGGTAGTGCTCGAGCGTTGGCTAGTAAAGCCGAGCGATCTCGCGAGCGGCGGCTTAGCGCTTATTGCCGTTGTCCTTATCCTCTCGGCGATCGAGGAGACGATTAAATACGCCGCGGCTTACTTGGGCGCCTTTCGGAGTCCGCACTTCGACGAGCCGGTTGACTCAATGATCTATTGCATCACCGCCGCGCTTGGCTTTGCCGCCGTCGAGAATATCCTTTTTATGGCCTCAAGCTTAAACAGCTGGGTCCTGACCTGGGATTTTTTGCTAACGGGCAGCTTCCGCTTTATTGGCGCCTCAATCGTCCACGTGGTTGCCTCGTCAATTGTCGGCGGGATGTTTGGCCTCGCCTTCTACCAAAGTCGGTTCAAGCGCTTTATTTCGGTCAGCGCCGGACTCGGGCTCGCCATCTTCTTGCACGCCACTTTCAACTACTTTATAATCAAGAGCGAAGGTGGCCAGATCTTGCACGTCTTCATCGCTCTCTGGCTTGCCGCCCTCCTCGTTATCCTCTTTTTTGAAAAAGTAAAAAACGAAATTCATGAGCAAAAAAAGATCCTTCTTTGAACGTCTGACCGGCTCCATCCCGGTTGATGATGACGGTGAGAGCGTAATCACCGAAAGTGCTTCGACCCCGCCGCGCGATTGGCTCCAAGAGCCTGAAGAAGGTGAACTCGCGGTTGACGTCTATCAAACTCCGTCCGAAATTATCATTAAAGCGATGGTCTCCGGCGTAAAGCCCGAGGATCTTAACATCGCTATTACGCGAGACATGGTCACTATCAAAGGCCGTCGCGAGGAAATGCGTGAAATTGCCGATGATAACTACTTCCACCGCGAGCTCTATTGGGGCTCGTTTACCCGCACTATTCTCCTGCCGGCCGAAATCGAAGTGGAAGAAGCCGAAGCGATCGAAAAGCACGGCCTCCTCACGCTTCGCCTCCCCAAGATCGACAAAGACCGCACCCAAAGCATCAAAGTAAAGTCGGTTTAGCTACTCTTCTGACGCCATAGACTTTCGGCGTCTTTTTCTTTAGAATAGCCAAGACGCCGAGATAGCTCAGTTGGTTAGAGCATTCGCCTGAAGAGCGAAGGGTCGCCGGTTCGAGTCCGGCTCTCGGCACCATAAAAGTTAATCAATCGGAGGACGAGCAGGGGTAACCGGAGTTGCAGCAGAAGAAGTGGCCGCTGGTTTAAACGGATTGGTCTCTAAGAGCGCGTTAATATCCGGGAGAGCACTCGTCACGTTTTGATAAGCCCGGATCACGTTATCGAGATACGGCTGGAGATAGTAGTAAGCCCCGAGGATTGAGCCGACAATGACCACCCAGCGTAAGAGGCTACCAAACTGACTCCAGCGCTGCGCGCGGAGTAGTTTGTGGAGCACCTTATTATTCTCTTGGGTCAACTCCGCAGTCTGTTCGAGCAAGATTTTTTCGTGCGGTTCAAGCATGGAGATAGTATAGCACGCGAGTGCCACTGGGCTGAATCGAACAGCCATCTAGGGCTTAGGAGTCCCTTGTTTTATCCATTAAACTACAGCGGCAAACTACACGCCGAGCAGTTGAGCGAGCATTGCTTCATCAAAACCAATCACAATATCTTCTTTCCCATTCTCCGCGGCAATAGCAATTACCGGCACGCCCATTTGGCCGCTTTTCATAATCATCTCTTGTCGCCTCTCGGTGTCAGCGTCCACATTATGCTCCTCATAACTTACCCCTTTTTGTTTAAAATACTCCTTCGCCATCCGACAATAGGTGCAGGTCGGCGTGGTGTAAATGGCAACTTTTTTCATAGGCCTTAATTTTATCAGACCGTCGCCAGGGCGGCAAGATTATCGATCGGAGCCAGTTTATTTGGCTTTTCGTGGCCGCACCGCTCGCACCGATGCCGGACGACAATCTCCTCTCCCCTCTTCTCAAAGCTGACCGGCCGCATTAATCCCCCGCAACCCGCCGCCCGATCGCCCGGATCGACATCCACGTGCTTGCTCCATAAGCACTCGGGACAATGATTCGTGTAGCCATTGCCGACCACCGCCCGCCCACAATGCTCGCACGTGAAATCTTCATTGGTTCTAATAAACATGGGTGCGGGTAGGGAGAATCGAACTCCCGCCTGCTGCTTGGGAAGCAGCCGTCCTACCACTAAACCATACCCGCCTACCAAACCTTTTTAACCGTTTCCCACCAGCCGCCAGACCGCTCGGGGAGAGTAGTGGTCGTGCCTGACGCTTCCTCCGGCACCACCACAATCACTTTTTCGCCCTCGCTGACGACGGGGAACTTTTTACGGATTTCGGCCGCAATACCCCCATCGGTCTTAAGCGCGCTGATCTCCCGATCTAGGGTTGCTTGTTGGGCCCGGAGAGAGGCGAGTTCCGCCTCGGCCTGGGCTCGACTGGCGGCCACGGCTCGATGGCGCCAATAGACCGAAAAGACCGAATGACCAAGCAAGAGCACGGCTAGCCCTAATAGTACCGCCACGGGCCGTGAATACAACATGCTCCGCCAGCGCCGCCGGCCTTGAAAATCGGTCATCGCTATAATACTATACGAGGATGCTGTTAAATAAAAGACACAAAAAAGCCCTCCAAATCTTCTGGATCGTCGTCAGCGTCATTGTGATTGCCGGCATGATCCTGCTGTACTTCCCGGCCATTCGTTCGCTCCGCTAGCTGCCTACTTTTCCCCACCGATCATCTTGAGGAAGACGTCGTGCGGGATGGCGACGCTCCCCCGCTCCTGCATTTTCTTTTTGCCTTTTTTCTGCTTTTCCCGCAGCTTCATCTTGCGGGTAATATCGCCGCCGTAGAGATAATCAGTCACGTCTTTGCGCAACGCGCCAATGGAACGGGCGGCGATGATCCGACCTCCCGCCCGCGCTTGGATCTTAATCGCAATCAGCTGCCGCGGCAGCAAATCCTTCAGTCGCTCCACCACGTCTTGCGCCTCGCGATCAACTCGTTTGGCTGCGACAATGCGGGAGAAGGCGGCCACCTCCCGCTCGTTTACCAACACATCGAGCCGCACCACCTCGGCCAGCCGCTCGCCGATTTGGCGGTAGGAAAAAGAGGCAAATCCGGAGGAAACGCTTTTAACCTCGTCAAAAAAGTTTCGCATCAGTTCGCGCAGGGGCAATTCAATCACGGCTAAAATGCGGTTATGGCTAAAATTATCAGTAGCCATCAGCGTCGCCTCATGATCATTTAAGAGCTTGATGATGGCGCTCAAATAGTCGGGCGGCACAATAATGTTAGCTTCCGCCCAGGGTTCGTGCACTTCAATATGCTTTACGTCATCAGGAAAAAGGTGCGGCGAATAGATGTATTCGGTCGCGCCGCTGCGACGATCGCGGAGTTCATAGCCGATAGTGGGGGTCGCAATGACCAGCGAGAGATTAAACTCGCGGCGCAGCCGCTCGGTAATGATCTCCAAATGGAGCAGACCCA
>CAZMMP010000003.1:0-32059 GCA_964567425.1 uncultured Candidatus Saccharibacteria bacterium | reverse complement strand
CCGACTTCATAACTGTAACTCGTATTTGGCGTTAGACCGGTTTCGCTCCAGTTTGTCGCAGTAGCTCCCGAGGAAGTATCGCGAGTGATGTTGTGGTAATTGAACGGAGCAGGAGCGAGTCCTGATTGGGCATCGCTCGCGCCGGTTGAGCTGGCCGTAATGCCAGTAGTGCTTACTCCGCTAAAGATGATGGAACCGGGTGTGGGTGCTGTGCTGTCGAGTGTGGTAAAGGTTTGGTCACTCGAGCTGGCATGATTACCCACGCCATCAGTAGAAGCAACCCGATAATGATAGGCCGTGTACGGAGTCAGGCCGCTTAAGGTTACAGTATGGCTCGAGACCAATGAAGAGTCGAGAGTGGAAGCCGAACCATAACTAGCTGTAAGACCATATTCTACTTGCGAGGTGGCCGCTTCGTTCGTATTCCAACTAATGACAATGCTGGTGCCAGTCACCGAGCTCGTGGCAATCGAGGAAATGATCGGGGCCGTATTATCAACCGTGACGGTAATCGTCGAAGTGGCATACTTGCCATCATTATCTCGCGCCACCGCCTGGAGCGTATGGGAACCATCACTTACTCCCGTCGAATCCCAGCTGACGCTATAGGGCGCGTTTGTATCTTCGGCACCAATATTTGTTGTGCCATCACGCTTAAATTGGACACCCATCACTGTCCCATCATCGCTCGCCGTAGCCGAGAGCGTCACGCTTGCACCGGTCACCGTGGTACCATTCGTCGGCGCAGTTAAGGAAACTGCAGGCGCTCCCCCTTCTGCTACATCAAAGGCAATATGATCTTCAATGCTCGTGTTGCCGGCTCCATCGCGACATTTTACATAGTAGTTATAGCTCTGCGCATTAGAAAGACCGGTAATTGTTTGACTATGACTGGTACTACCAGTGGTGCCAAAGGCCGTCATTGAAGCATAGGCAACGCCAGATGAGGTCGCGTACTTACAAGTAGCCGCCTCGTTGGTGGTAACTGCTAATGAGACTTGGGTGGTGCCGGCCGGTTGAGTACCAGTCGGCGATTCACCCGAAAGAGTGGGGGCGGTGTTGTCGACGGTGACGGTAATACTGGAAGTAGCATAATGACCGGCAGCATCTCGCGCCACCGCCTGAAGCGTATGAGACCCATCAGCAACCGCGGTGGTATCCCAACTGCCGGTAAATGGGCTGGAAGTATCCTCGCTGCCAATCAGAGTGTTCGTATCACGCACAAACTGAACGCCAACTAAAGAGATGGTATCGCTCGCCGTGGCAGCAAGCGCCACCGTACCGCTAGCATAGCTCCCGTTCGTCGGTGCCGTGAGCGAGACCGAAGGGTCAGTCGCATCGACAATAAACGCCACAGCTCCGGCATTAGCAGTGCTGTAACTGGAGGTGGCGGTACCATCGCCCACTCTCACCCGCCAGTAGTAGGAACCGTCGGAGAGCGTGGAGGGAGTGTAACTTTCCGTCGTGCCGAAATGATAGCTCGAGGTGGTGTCCACTTCGGGCGAGCCAAAGTTAGAGTTGTTGTCGATCTGGAGCTGGTATGCCAGCGTGTCGCCATCGCCATCCGCGGTGGTAAACGCGAGCGTCGGAGTATTGTCGGTGGTGTAGCTGCCGTTGACGTACTGGGTAGGGCCGAGCGAGGAGACGGTGGGGGTGGAGTTGGCGGGAGTGGTACCGGAAGAGCTCGCCGTGGCGGTCATCGCTCCGGCAGAGTTGCGCGCCTTGACGGTGTAATGGTAGGTGGTCCCCGCCGAAAGTCCAGTCTCTTGCCAGCTGGTGGCGGTCTGCCAGCCAGAAGTCTGGCTAGTGTCGGTATCGGTGACAAAATACTCGGTACTGCCCGGGTTGGAGTTGGCACCCCAGCTCACCGTAATAGCAGTGCGCGAATTGGGAGTAGCGCTAGCGCTGGAGGGAATATTAGCCAGCGTGGTAGTGCTATAGGTAGTGCTGGTAGCCGAGTTGCCAGCGCCATCGGTCACCCCTACCACGTAGGTATAGCTCGTGTTTGGTGTAAGACCGGTTTCGGTCCAGGCGGTACTGGTCGCACCCGAGTAAGTGCCCCGAGTCTGATTGTAGTAAAGGAACGGTGCTGCGGCCAAACCCCCCGCGTCGCTGGCACCGGTAGAGCTTGCTGTAAGACTAGTCGCCGCTAGGCTAGTAAAGGTAATGCTACCCGCGGTAGGAACAGCGGTGTCGACAATAAACGCCACAGCTCCGGCATTAGCAGTGCTGTAACTGGAGGTGGCGGTACCATCGCCCACTCTCACCCGCCAGTAGTAGGAACCGTCGGAGAGCGTGGAGGGAGTGTAACTTTCCGTCGTGCCGAAATGATAGCTCGAGGTGGTGTCCACTTCGGGCGAGCCAAAGTTAGAGTTGTTGTCGATCTGGAGCTGGTATGCCAGCGTGTCGCCATCGCCATCCGCGGTGGTAAACGCGAGCGTCGGAGTATTGTCGGTGGTGTAGCTGCCGTTGACGTACTGGGTAGGGCCGAGCGAGGAGACGGTGGGAGTTTGGTTGAAAGTCCAGTTAAGATTGTGCCCGCCGTCAGTACTATTGGTTTGGGTGACTTGACTCCCTCCAGAGGCATTCGAATCTGACACGGTAACGTACGTAATAGCAAAGGTGCCATTGGCGGTTAACCCCCAATACTGCCCAGCAGTATCAGATTGGAGAGTAAGAAGATTGCCTAACGTGCCACTCAATGTTAAGAGACCGGCAACGGTTTGAGTGGCCGTGTGATCAAACGTCAACGAGCGGGCAGTTGTCACCGACTTGGTTAAGTTATTCCAGGAGTTGTTGCCACTAATAATTTGATTGGTTCCATCAAACGTAACAGTGCCCGAATTGTGAGTAAACGTTCCACTAGAGTTAGTCCAGTTACCCGCTACCGTTGCTGTACCAGAAGGAGCGGTAAAGACTCCGCCCGAAATTACAACATCGGAATTTAGATCAAGGGTGGCGGAACCAGCTGACAAGCTTCCTCCGGAGACCGTGGTCGTGGCAGTAACTGCGAGAGTGGCGGTAGGCTGGAACGTCCCGGCAGTTACGACGAGAGTCTCCGCGACTGTGCGGGAGGTACCATCAGTAAAAGTGCCGCCCGAAACTCCGGAAAACTTAAGATTTTTGTAAGTCCAATTATTAATCGCTCGGGAAACAGTGGTTGTTGCGTAATATTCGGCGGTAGAACCGGCATTGAAGGTGGGGGTACATGAGACTGACTCGCCGGCTGTCAATTTTAGAGTTCCGGTGACCGAACAAGTCGTGGTGGTCGTGACACTTTGCCCATTTAGATCAAGCGTGCCGCCTGAAACAGTGAGAGTGCCGTCAACATCTAGACCGTTAGCGGAGAGGACGACGGTCCCGCTCCCTGATTTGTTAACAGTAAAGGTTTGAAAATCTTTGGTGGCGCTCGTCCCTCCCGTAATCACCGTGCTAGTGCCCGTGCCAGTGAAAGTCACCGTATTGGAGCCAGAAGTAAAGCTACCATTATTCGTCCAATTACCCGCGAGCGCTAAATTATTTTGAAGGGTAACCGCACCAGTGGTATCAACATATACGTTGCTATAGGTATTACCCGCCGCCGGATTAAAGTTAAGAGTCCCCGCTAAGGAAAGGGTGGTGCTGTTGGTTGTCCAGTCAACAGTGCCGGCAGTAACGGTAAAGTTTCGCGTCGTCCGGAGCGTGCCGGAGACGGTCAAAGTACCGCCGGTTTTATTAATGGTAGTGGAAGCAAAATTGCCGGCAGTGGTCGAACCGCCCGTGACTGTTAGAGCTTGCGTTGCCGAACCATCAATTAACAAATTCTCCGTAAAAGTACTAAAAAGATTAGCGGTATCCACTGCGATATCTCCCTGCGCTTCGAGCGTACCACCATCCATCCGAATCGCGCCGCTGGAAGTATTATCAATCGTTAAAGTGCCCGCTATTTTCATGGTGGTGCCGGAGGGCATCGTCACCACTTGCGAGGAAGCGCTATTTTGATCGAATCGGACATTATTGTAGGTGGTACTGGCCGCCGGATTAACAGTAATCGCGGTGCTCGCTGAAAAAACCAAGGTACTGCTACCAGTAGTCCAGTCGACCGTACCCGCCAGGTGAGCGAAGTGAGAATTCATCCGGGCAATACCCGAAACCGTTAACGTGCCTCCGGTTTTATTAATCGTTGTCGAAGCAAAGCGGCCGGTAGTTACATTCCCTCCGACAAACGTTAGCGCCTGACTATTAGAGCCGGAGATTGTGACGACGGCTGATTGAGTGCCTCCATTAGTGTCATCATTATCCCAGGTAATGTCGCCTTGCAAAACCAGATTGCCAGTGGCGATACCTGTTATTCCTGCCCCCACTGAACTGCTTTGGAGAATAAAATTGTGACTAACCGTAAGAGTCGAACCACTAGCGATAGTATAACCCCGAGTCCCGGTTGAGTTAGGGTCAAGCGTTAAGTTATAAAAAGTTTGAGAACCGGTAACAGTGAGATTGCCAGTGCTCCCCAACACTACCGTAGTCGTATTGGTAGTAGCATCAATCGAACCGGCGGTGAGCGTCCAATCATATTCCGATCGGACATCTCCAGAGAGAGTAAGCGTGCCGGTTTTATTTACCACCAAGGGCATCAAGTTACCGGTCGTGCGCGTGGCATTGCTGGTAGTGAGGGTCTGGCTTCCCGAACCACTGACCAGCAAGGTGCCCGTCATGTTAGTCGGAGAATCAGCTGCGTCCCAGACAATATTCCCCTGCGCGGCCACCGTACCTCCGATCAAACGCATAGCACCACTTAAGGAGTTATTGAAAGTAAACGTCCCAGTCGTGGTAGCGGTGTAGCCGGTCATGGTCACCGAAAGCCCGGAGTTTGAGTTGGTATCAATAGTAAGGTTCTTAAAGGTGGTGCTGCCGGTAAAGGTTTGGTTGCCCGCAAACTTAACCGTACTTTGATTGGCCGTAAAGGTACCGTTATTGGTCCAGCCGCCCGATTCAGTGATGGTCCGGCCGTTGCCGTCTTCGGTTAAGGTGCCGCCGCTATTGATGGTAATAGCAGTAACCGTGGCCGTATTAACGTCCACGGTTACTGTATGCGTATTAGCAACCACTACGGAGTCACTCGAGGTCGGGACATGGCCGCAATCCCAGGTGCCACTAGTATTCCAGTTACCCGTACCTTGAGAAGTACAAACAGCAGCGTCTGCCTGCAAGGGAACGGTTGCTCCCCACAGGAGAAAGAGGGCGCCTACCGTCCACCCGATTCCAACGACCCAATGCTTCATCGTACTTATAATTGTACCACCACTCCAGCTCAAACCAGAGACACAAACAGTGGATAAATAGTTGAGCCGGTTATCCTTTAGGGCTCAAGAATTTCCCACGCCACTACGCCATGATCGCCAACATCGTGAGACATTACCACAAAGGAGGTGCCGGGCGTCCGGCTGGCCACGTAGAGAGTGCCCGCCGAATCAGTGTCCTGCGCCGTGAGCAGCACTAAAGAATTAACACCAATGGCGGTGGTGGCTACCGTACAATTACCAACGCTTAAGACACAGGTTCCCCGAGTCGCGGCGGAAGGAGGCGGCGGAGTATTAGCAGCGGCCGTCATAAAACTCTGATCAGCCGAGATAGCTAAGTTACCTGCCGCGTCGCGCGATTTAACCCTAAAGTGATAGCTTGTCCCGGCACTGAGGCCACTGAGCGTCACGCTGTGGTTCGCCCCTAATGCACTAGCCAATGTTGAGCTGGAACCGTAGCTGGTGGTTAGGCCATACTCCACTTGCGTGTCCGCCGGTTCATCAGTAGTCCAGGTAATCGTGGCTGTGCTTTGGCCCGGCGTCCCCGAACTAATGGCGCTAATGGTTGGGGCCGTGGTATCGGTTGGCGGCGGAGGAGGCGTGACGACTCCACCGAGCGCTTGGCCAACCAATTCAGCAATTACGCCGTAACCCGCATTAACCAAGTGGAGCTGGTCAACATAATAATAGGTGCTGTTGGCTGAATTGGAGAGCCGAGTTTCCGTCGGAGAATCTTTACCCACATCAATAACCTTATCAATCATGGGGTTACCCGAACGGATGAGCGCGTTGTAATCATGCACTTGCGTGTCAAAACTGCCGCGATCCGGGACGGTAATCACCCAAGTTTCGTAGCCTAAGGCCTTGCGCGCCGTGAGATAATTAACAAGCCGCGTGAAAGTCTGCGAACCGCTTTGACCTCCTACTCCGATATCATTAGTCCCTCCCAAGAGCGCTAAAACATTGCGAGAAAGCGAAGGATTGTAGAGTTGATCTACTTGCACGGGCGCCTCGGCGGCCATGGTACCACTGGTGGTGGCCACCCCAATTTGCGCTCCTGACAACGCCTCGTTCCATACCAGCCAGTCAGGGTGCGCCATCCGCAGCTGATTGGGCCAGTCTTGCAAGTTGGTGCTGTAGGCACCGGCCGTCAAACTATCGCCTTCAATCACGACCTGCTTGGTATACGTCGTAACCACGCCATACTGCGCCTCCAATTGGGCAGTGATCGCCGCAATAGTAGCGTCATCGTGAGCGGTATTGTAAATCAAAACGCGATACACATCGCCGGAGAAATGTTGCGACGCGTTATCGCCGTGACGACCAATCGCTCCACCCGTGAGATTGCCTACGCCAGGAGCCGTGGTCGTTCGTTGCGTGTCATTCCATCGTACCACTCCCCCGTTAGAACGGCCGACAGTGGCAAGCACCGCTTTGTTATTAGGAACATACAACTTGGGGTTGCTCGCCAGAGTGGTCAGCCAGAGCACCGGCGGCGTGGAGCCGATCGAGTTAAGGCTCATAAAGTTATACGGCCCGGAGAAAGATACAATTGAAGACTGATAGTCAACCGTCCGTGGAGCCGCCACAACATACACGGAAGTATTACGAGGATTAATACCCGTGAGCGTGCTCGGGAGCACTAAGTAGCCCTTAGGGTGGTTAGAAGAAAAAGCCCAGGCAAAACGGATCACCGGTTTACCATCAGCGTCAACCGTATCAATCGGCTTGCTGCTATTATCCGTCGCTCCGGTGACGTTATTGCCCGCCCCGCTCTGATCGGCGATGGAAAGAATTTGATTGGAGCTATCTTTAACTACTCCCACCCCGGCCTGGAGATCAAGCACCAGATTAGCGGTGGGGATCGAAGAGTCAGCTTTACCGCGACTGGCGCACAACACAACAATTATCAGCAATGCAACCGGCAGGACAATTAAGTCTCTCAATAATTCTTTTTTCATACCGTAAATTATATCATCGGCTAATAAAGACGGACAAGGCAGAGCTTACTTAGGCGGGCTCGCCAAGAGCGTCGTCAACTGCAGTTGAAGGGTCTGGAGCTGCTGTTGTAACGCCCCTAAATACCAGCGATTTAAAGCGGCCCGGGTTTGGGGTCCGGCCAGCCCTTTAGTTTCGGCGGTCGTAATAATCCCCGCCTGACCTTGGAAGACTCCCACGGCGGCTTTAGTTAAAACGCCATAATAACCAGTAATCGGACCGTGATAAATACCCATCTCTGTTAACATTTGCTGCAATTGAGTAACGCTCGGGCTTTGTTGGCCGAGAGCAAGCGGAGTAAGTAACGGAGGGAAGATATGAGTCAGACCCGAAGGGAGAGGGACTGGCGCTGGGAGAGCCGCGCTCGGAATCACCGCCGGTTTCGGGCGGCTGCCTCCGCCGCCGCCCGACGAAGAGGTTCTTGTGGACGAAGTGGTTGTCGAAGTTGAATCAGGAATGACAGTAAACGTAGCCGCAATCGTATGGTCAGCTACGACTGAAGAAAAGGTATAGCTCGAAGCGGTCGTGACCGGACTCGAGTCAACCGTAAGTCCGCTTAGACTATAACCACCGTCGGGAGTGATCGTAAACGCTTGCGAGTCACCATCGTTTACCACCACCGAGCCCGATGGACTAATGCTCCCATGGAGACCGGCCGTGGCCGTAATCGTGTGGGTTAGTGCCAGCGTACTGGTGCCATACACCGTGCTGGTCGCCCAATTGCCCGCCGCATCTTGCACGCCGACTTCAAAGTAATAGGTGCGGTTAGGCGTTAAGCCGGTAAACGTTACGGCCGTGCTGGTCGCGGCGCTAAAGCTGCCAAAGCCGGTGCTCGTAGCATGATAAATAAAGGGAGTGGCCGCTAAACCACCGGCATCTGTCGCCCCTGTGGAAGAAGCGGTGATGCTGGTCGTGGTAACGCTAGAGAAAGTAATGGAGCCCGGCGTGGGGGGTGTGTTGTCGGGTGCAACACTAGTCACGGCGCTGGTGGAAGCGGAATTAAAAGAAGCGCCAGCGGTATTAGTCCCTTTTACTCGGAAATAATACGTCGTGGCCGGTGATAGGCCAGTAACGGTTGTGCTGGTGGCGTTGGCCGCGGCAGTCGTGGTGGCAAAGCTCGTAAAAGCACTTGAGCTGCTGTAATCAATTGTAAAACCCGTCTCGTAGGCGGAGTTATCGGTCCATTGCAAGGCAACCGCCGTGGCCGAGGTAGTGCTCGCCGTGAGACCCGAGGGTGCGACAGGCGGCAAGTACGGCAAGATGGAGGCGGCCCAGCGCCCGCCCGCAGTCGCTAAATTAGCATTTGATTTCAGGTGGAGGGTGTCGTCCGTATTTAAATCAGAGAGATCGGGGCCTAGTAAAACATTCGCATTATCATTGGCCGCCTCAACCACCGCCGCTCGAATCGCGTCCTCATTAGCGTCGGTGAGGCCGCTCGAATTTTGGAGTCGGACGGCCATGAGCTTGAGGCCACGATCGCTATTGATGGCATTGGCCAGCGTATCGAGCGCGCTATTGTAAGCACTTTGGGTAGTGCCTGCCGTGGCGTCGGTCTCGCCCTGCCACCACACCACCATGCGCGCTCCCGCGCTTAACAAACTGGCGCGATAGTTCATCGAACCATAGAGCGTCGAGCGGTCAAGATGATTAGCGCTCGGCTGCCACGCGGAAATGGCCGTGGCGCCCTTAGGAGTGGGCACGAAGGCCACCGGCACGCTGGTGGTGGCCATGAGATAACTGCCCACCAAAGGCCAAACGCTTCCCGCTGGCAAGGTCGTGTCATTGCTCACCGAATCCACTTGGTTGTACGAGCTATCAAAGGGATCGGCGAGCAAGCGCCAATGATTGTCATTGCCAAATAACCCGGGCACAAAACCGTTGTTTATCCACTGCTGCATATACGTCCCCTGCCCCTCGGCATTTGATTGGCCCGCCACCACAAAAACCTCGCCGACGCCGACATTGCTCACCGAAGCGTTGTTAGCCGTATTGTTGGCGTGCCGCACCTCAAGCGTGCCCTGTCCGGCAGTTTGGCCGGTTAAGGTGCCGCTAAAGGTACCGCCCGCAGGACTCGCTACGATTGTGGTCCAAGCGCCATTATTCCAGCGCGCTTCAATCGCCGTGGGCGATCCGGTGTAAGTACCAGTGATGGGAATACTCGCCGTATTATTACTGCCGCGCTGAATGATCTGATACGCCTCGGGACTGGTGATGGTGATATTCGTTCCCACTCCGGCAGTGGCGAGATCAGTCTCTTGAAAATTATCAAAATGAATGCCGGTAGAGTCCGAGAGAGCGGCACCCCAACTGGTGAGCCCGCCAAACCCGGCGGTAGTAATATTTGAATCCAGCACATGCACTCGCTCGGTGCCATCAACCGCCAAAGTTAAATTGATCCCCCGAGCCGTGAAGAGCAGGTGATGTGTGCCGCTCGTCACCACCTCCGGGTATGCCCCCAAGAGCGTCGCTGTGCCAGAGATGACGCGGTAAATCCGCCATTCATTTTGATAATACAGCGCTTGGTAAAAAGTGGAGGCGGTGGTACTCGCGCGGGCGATCAAACCATAATATGAGCCGACGTTAGTAACCCACACCAGATCCGCCTCCACCGAATAATCAGCCGAGGCGGGCACATCGCTAGAATAATAAACGCTGATATTGCCAGAATTGGGGCGAGCGCGATTGGCATTATCTAAAATTATCGCGCCCGAAGTATAGTTAGCGTGCTCCGTCCAGGTAGGTTCGCCGGATTGCGAGTAGCTGGAGAGATCAGTGCCTGCACTGCCAGTGAAGGTGCACACCACTCCGGCCCAAGCCGCAGTAGCGAGCGCCAAAACCCCTATCATCACTCCGAGTCCAATCGCGGTAGTCCGTTTCATCCCGTTTTTACTAAGTCTACTATAATCGTTGACCCAGACCAACTAGGAGCTGCTTGAGCCAAAGCCAGAATATTTCAAAGGCTGAATAGCTGGCCGCCAGATTATTGGCTGGCTTGATCTGGGCCAGTGGATCAACGTGGGCACTTCGCGCCTGGGCGTACAGCGCCTGGAGCTCGCTTGCCGACAGAGCGGTATTGTAGACCCGCACATCATCAAGCAAACCCGTTAGAGTGGCGCGGCTGCAGGTCAGGTCGCGGCCAATGCCGATTTTTTTACCCGTCGTTGAGTTGAGGTGAGTAAGCGTCGTCGCCGTAGTCCCGCTTTGCACTCCATTAAGATAGAGTGTCACGCTACTGCCGTCATACACGCCGGCCACGTGATACCAGGTACCGGCCGCCTGGCTGGTGGGAGAGAGTACCGAAGAGACGCTCGAGCCGTCGCTGATATCCATTTTGAGGCGATTCCCGGAATATAAGAAGAGAGCGTAATCTTCCGCTGAAGCGCCGGAATAGGTGCAGCCTCGGGCCAAGATCACCCCTCCAGTCGTGTTAGCGGCATTAACCCAACCAGCTACCGTAACCGATGAAGAAACATTGAGCGAACCGCTGGCCGGCGCCTCCGCCCACTGGGTACTGCCATCAAGCTGGAGGGCTTGGCCAATTTTACCTGAGGGCAAGGTGGGGATTTGGGCAAGTTCGGCATCATTCCCGTTACCAGAGTCGTCTTGCGCCGTGGTCCCCGCCACGGAGCCTGAATCAAACGACCAGCGTCCCAACAAGCCTAACGAGGCATCGTGATCGCTCACCGAAGGAGCCGTTGTGCCCGAGGCGGCGTCCAACGTGGTCGCACTCACCTCACCCGAAAGCGGAGATACATTACCCGCCTTATCAACGGCCGCTACAGTGTACCGATAGGTAGTGAGCGGCGTGAGACCAGTATTGGTGTACGTCGTTTTATTGACCGTGGCCACAGCCGTACCATCGCGATAGACTTTGTAATTAGTTACGGCAACGTTATCGGTGGCAGCCGACCAGCTTAAGGCCACCGCATTCGCATTGGTAGAAGTTACCGCTAGATTAGTCGGCGCGGTGGGAGCAATCGTGTCCGGCGGCAAACCAATCCCATCAATCGACTTCCCGGTTCGGTCCACGCAATTTTTAACCGTGACATTGGGCGGGAGCGTCCCCAGCGCTTCATACAAAGTACAATCTTTAAAGAGCACGTTCGTCGTGGACAATAACGCATCGTTGCGAATGATAAATTTCTGCTTCGGCAACTGGAGATTAATCAAGAGATAGTGCTTATTAGTACCTCCCATTTGCGAAAAGGCAGGGCCGCCGCCGGGATCGTTAGTATCCAAATCCACATTAACGACCGCAACGTCTTGCAGCGGTTCGCCGGTAATAAAGACTCCTTGCGTTTCCTTAATATTCGTCGCTTCGACGCCATAAATAATAATGTTGTTGGTAGCACTACTCCAATACTGCAAGATATCATTATGGGTGCATTCTTTAGCGCCCGAGGCGTTCGTCCAACAAATCACCGTGGCCATTGTATCAACATCCGAGTTAAGAATGAGGCGCGAGTTTTGGAAAGCGTCGCCTGAAATGCGGTACATGTGGGAGTTGCGCAAGAGCGACGTGCTGGTAAATCCATACTCCATTTCTTCCGCCAGCGAATCGGTAACGTAGGTCGCCGCAACGTAGGCGCTAACCCGTCCGGTGTTGCCAGTGTAAATTGAGGTCCAGCCGCCCGAGTCATACCAATGCACGTTATCAAACCAGAGCAAGGAACCAGCCTCGCCATAATATTGGGCCACAGTATGAAAGTCGAAAGCTAAGCCTTGCCATTTAAGCAGGTTAACAAAGGGCCGAATGCCCGTTCGCGTGGGTTGGGCAATTACCACTTGATCGCGCGTCAAGCCATCACGGGGCTTGATCGTAATCCAGCGCGTAGGCCGCACATAGGTGCTGGGCCCGTCGACCGCGTAAGAACCGGCATCAAGCAAAATAATGGTGCCGCCGTCTTTAACGACGCTAAGCGCTTTTTTAATCGTGGCAAACGGCGCTACAGCCGTGCCGGGATTCGTATCGGCACCACTCAAGCCGACATAGACCGCTTGGGAGACAAAGCTGTGGTTGGCGTTAGCAAACAGAAAGATGGAATGCTCGCCGAGCGCGCTGGATGCCGAGGTAATCGCGCCGGCTAGGACGCGCGGTATACCAACCTTAGGATACACCACCGCGCGTAATTCAATCTGCCCGTCAGGGAAATCGCTTGCTCGGACCGTAGCCCAATACTCTTTCACTCCCGACTGGGGGTTGGTGGTCATCCGATCAATCGCCGTCCACGCTCCCCCATTGGCGGAAAACTCGACGCGATCAATATCAGCAATGTGGAAGGCGACGACACCAACATTAAAGGTGGTATCAAAGGTTTGATACGGAATCACGTCCCAGCGAGCAATCGCTTTAGCGTCATAGCCGGTTTGGGAGGAGGAGCCGCGCGTCGCCGGCTGCGCGGTTGCGCCGCTAAAACCGCTCCCCGCGGGCAAGATCGTGCCGGTCGGATACGTTACTGAAGGCGATTCGACGGGTGTCGTGGTGGTCGTTGAAAAAGTAACTGCAATCGCGTGATTAGCGCGAACATCTTGGAACGTGTACGTCGAAGCGATCGCTACGGCTTGTCCATCAATTAAAACGCTCGCGATACTATAACCTGTAGTGGTCGTGATGGTGAAGGTCTGATTTGCTCCCGCTTGCACCGGCGTACTCCCCGCCGGACTAATCGCCCCGCCGCTGCCGGCGCTCGCTACAATAGCGTACGAAAGCGGCGAAAAATTAGCCGTGATTGATTTATTTTTGTTAAGCACCACGCTCAAGGGATTGCTGGTACCGCTCGCATCGCCGGACCAACCCACAAACTGAAAGCCGGCATTTGGGACAGCTGTTAACGTAATCGTGGTGTTAGTCGGATACGCGGATTGAGTCGAAGAGCGGGTAATCTGTCCGTCTTGCGCCGTAGTGGTCAAGGTAACGGTGTCAGCGGGGGCGGCGGTCGTAGTCGTTTTAAACGTTACATTAATAGTATGGTCAGTTTTAACCTTTTTAAAGGTATAACTCGCCCCGCCGGCACCAAGCTCGGCCGAAGCAATCGCCTGACCATCAATCGTTACCCGATCAATGGTAAAGCCTGCATCGGCTGTAATGGTAAAGGTTTTGTCTTTGCCATCTTCGACCTTGATTTGACCAAGAGGAGTGACGCGGCCGCCAGCGCCGGTCGAGGCAGTAATCTGATGAAGACTGGAAGTAACTACGGCCGAGGTACTACCACTTGGCGTCACGGTTGGACTAACTTGAACCGTTGAACTAGCCGTGGGAAGCGGTGGAAGTGGCTGATTGCCTTTTTGAAGCAAGCCGAGCAGCTGCTGCAACAGCGAGAGCAGCTGCAATCGCAGGGTTTGCACCAGAGCTTCAGTGTTAGCTGAAGCGGGAGCCGACCCACCAGAAGTTGAGGACGGAACAGGAGGACTGCCACCTTCGGCATACAGCGCATTTAATTTAGCGCGGGTACTAGGGCCAGCAAAACCGAGTGTTTCGGGGGTGGTGGGTAAATTATATTTTTGTTGGAACCGCGCCACCGCCTCGGTGGTTACCTGGTCGTAACTACCGCTCGGGGTAGCAGAGTAAACGCCATCCGCCGCGAGCATTTGTTGAAGCTGTGTTACGCTCGGACCAGTATCGTGTCCGGTAAATTTAGCAGTAAGCGGAGGAAAAACAGCACCGAGTACGGGTAAGGCACCCACCAGCACGAGCAGAACAATCACCAGAGGGCGGGAAAATTTCATTCACTAATAAGTATAGCAGGTTTACTGCTCGGCTAGCGATCAAGGCCGGGGATAAGTTTTTAGAACAGAGGCGGTGTAGCGGTTGGCCGGATCCCAGAGCATCCAGCTCGTCAGGCCAACATCATAGGTTGCTTGAATTTGGGCCTCGACCATCTCGGGAGTGTACGTGATGGGGTAATTAAAATCTTGAAGCCAGGGGCGGATTTTGCCGGGCAGGAAGCTCGGTTTTTGGTACACCCGCGGCGTGGTGGTAGCCGCCGGATCAAGCGGCTGGTAGGAGAGAGCAGCAATAAGCGTCGTGGTGGCCCTGGCTCGAGCGACGGCGCGTGACAGGGAAAAGTGGATAATATCGTAGGGATGTTGATTGGGATCAGACCAACCATTAAAACCTTTCGGATAATGGGAGGGGTATACCATTGGGGCCACATAATCAAAGTAGGGCATTGCTCGCTCGAGCACCTGGCCGATCCCCAGATCATCATAATTTGACGCCGTCATGCCGAATAAATCCGCCGAACGAACAGCCGGAACATTGTCTGATAAAAACTGGAAAAAACGTTCAAGATTTTCAGCATGAGAACGACCCGTATCAATATAGCGAGTGTCCTCCATATCACCATCGGACGGGTAGCGGATATAATCAAAATTAATTTCGTCGACGCCGAGCGCAATCGCTTCATTAGCGAGCGTAGCAATATAGGTATGGAAGGGCTCGCTTGAGACATCTACAAAAGCCAGGCCTTTGCGATCGCGCCAGACGCGCTCGAGCGCCGTCGCTGCGTTTGCTCGTTTGTTGCTCTGGACGGCCTCCTCGGGGTGAACTTTGGTATAGAGTGGATCTTGAAAGACGGTTAAGCGACCAATCACATAAATCCCCGCCTCATGCATCCGTTTGACCAGAGCACGAAACTGGCTGTCGGTGCACCCTTTGCCGCCCGGCACCGCGGTAGCGGAAGGGAAAATGACAGTGCCGCTGTAATCTTTAAGATCCACCACAATCGCATTAATCTCCGTCGTGGTGGCCAGTCCGAGCACGTGCTCGCGGAGCGCCGGGCTGGCCGCCGCACATTGCGTGAGATAAAGCGCGCGGAGTGGCTCGGGCGTGGAAAGATGCTCGACGCTCGGCACCGAAGAGGTAGCGCTCGGAGTGCTGGTGGCGGCCAATTCGCTAGTGGCCGCTAAATACTCGGGCGCTTGCCACCACCGGGGGAAAACGAGAACGGAACTAAACCCGAGCGCCGCCACTAACACGGCACCGCCAACGATCCAGCCGCCGGTTTTAAGCCACCGATTCATGCCCTCGTTTAGATCGGTCGAGCCGGGCCAGCGAGAAGAGCGCAATCAGTAAACCAATAATGAGAAGGGTAATTTTTTTAGCACTAAGCGGGATACCAATAAAGGGAATGATAGCGACGAGCAGTCCCAGAAAAAAATTGTTCCAATTTTTGGCTTCTTTGTTGATCATGGGGCTAGTGTAACAAAAGTGCCGGCAATTCGGAAATATCCCCCGCCCCCATGCTGATTACCACCGTCTCCTCCCCTACCCTGCGGGCCAGAAGCGCCTCGGCCAGCTGCGAAAAATCGGGGTACACCGCGGCTCGCCCCGCCGCTTGATCGTTAATCGCTTGAGCCAAGCGCTCGGAAGAAATGGCTGAATCTGGCACTTCCCGCGCGGCATAAATCGGGAGTAGCCAGACCTCGTCGGCCGTTGCCAACACGGCGGCAAATTCGGCCAAATGCTCCCGGGTCCGGCTATAGAGATGTGGTTGAAAAATAACAAGGAGTTTTTTGCCGGGGAAACGCTCCCGGGCGCCCTGGAGCGTGGCGACAATTTCGCTGGGATGGTGAGCGTAGTCGTCATACAAAAGAGCGCCGGAAGCAAGAGTTCCCTTGAGCTCGAAGCGGCGCCAGGTACCGCGAAACGTGGCAAGACTCTGGCGCGCTTGGTCTCCGTCGAGACCGGCGGCGCGAGCGGCAGCGAGCGCCGCTTGCGCATTTTGGCGATTGTGCTGACCTGGCATTTGGAGCGTCAAACCCTCTAAACTCTCTTTCGTATAATCAATAATCTGGCAGTTGAGTCCGGCGAGAACGGGAGTAAGGTTCGGATGCGCTGGGTCGCAAATTAAAAAACCGTCCGCTGGAATCTTAGCGGCAAACTCGGCAAACGCAGTTTGGATCTCCGCCAGATCACGATAATAATCAAGGTGATCAGCGTCAATATTAGTAATCACGGCGATCCGCGGCAAAAGATTTAAAAATGAACGGCGGTATTCGCAGGCCTCAACAATAAAATCATTCCCCTGCCCGGCCACAAAGTTAGACTCAAGGTCTAAGAGCAAACTCCCAATAATTACCGTCGGGTCACGCTCGGCATCAAGAAAGATTTTAGCAAGCATGCCGGTGGTAGTGGTTTTGCCGTGCGTCCCTGCCACCGCCACGGTGGACTTGGTAGCCGAAATTTGACCGAGCAATTGAGGATAACTAATGATTGGTAACTCTCGACGTCTCGCCTCAACCAATTCAGCGTTATCGGTGGGTACCGCAATGGTATAGACCACTAAGTCAACCTCGGGAGCAACATTCGTCGCCTCGTGGGTAAAATAAATTTGGGCGCCCCGAGCAGCAAGCTCATCGGTAATCCGCGATCGAGCTCGATCAGAGCCGCTCACCGTTTTCCCTTCCTCTAAAAACATCCGGGCAATAGCGGAAACCCCAATGCCCCCGATACCCACAAAATGCACTCGTTTAATAGCCGATAATATCAACGGCATCGCCACGGTTGATGTCATATTTTTTGTTCCATTGAGACGGCGTCGAGCTGGCCCCGGGCGTGCCCGTTACCGCAAAATCACTTTGCGTGATTTGAGTAAAGTCTTGGCCGTCCGAAGTTTTGCCTTCAATAATATACTCAACATGATAAACGCCAGGGATCACCGGCCCTGGATACACACCAGTGTACGTGCCCGGATTGTGGGGATCTTCCGTCAGCGGCACCTCTGTCACCTTTCCGTCCGGAGCGGTGACGATCGCTGTCACTTTAGCTCCGCTCACCGTCTTAACGGTGAGGCCGCCCGGACCGCCGCTCTCCTCGACCGAAATGGAGAGCACTACCCCGCCGCCCGGCGGCGGGGGCGGATTAACCGGCGGCGTCCCGGGGATTACCGCGAGCGGGGGCGTGGCGCCGGGGGTAGAAATATCGACGGTTGAGCTCGCCTCGGGATTAGGGTTGGTAACCGTCACGTGCCACTCCCCACTCTCTCGGTGCGGCGGCACTTTATAAATTTTAATCGTTTCTCCCGTCTGTTCATCAGTAGCTACCACGAGCTCCGGTTTGACCGCTGCCCCGCTCGGTGACGTTAACGCCAAGGTGACGTCAGGATTAGAAGATCGCAGCGCCACGGAAGCATCAGTGCCAGCGCCCAGATACAGGGTCTGCGTCAACTTTTGTCGGGCGCCGAGATTGCTCCGATGAATGTTAATCGCGCCTCCTTCCCACGACAGGCGCGTGCCATCAGCGGCCGAAAATTCATCGGATGGAGCTTCTTCGTTCACCGGAGGCAGTGGGGTAATGGCCGGAGCACGCTGCTCAAGCGCCACCACTACCCCAATGATAACAAGCGCTGCCACACCAATGCCGATCAGCAGTTTCATGATCCCAGTATACCGTTAGCCTAACTTTTTCACCAACTCCACGAACTGATCGCCGCGATCAAACTCATTTTTAAACAAGCCAAAGGAGGCAAAGGCGGGACTAAGCACGACACTATCGCCCGCCTGGGCCACGCTCATCGCCTGATCCACCGCTTCAGTTAAATTAGAAACTTTAAGCGCGCCCGCCAGAGGAGGTAGCTTGTCAGTACCAGTACCCGGCAATAAAATAACCCCTTTACAATACTCCGGCATCTCGGCCAGTAATTTGCTCATCTCCAAATTTTTGTCGGCCCCGCCCATGATTAAAACGATGTTTTTACCGAGCGCGTGTAAGGCCGCGAGTGTCGCATCGGGAGTAGTGGCAGTGGTGTCGTTATAGATTTTAACTCCTCGTACTTCTCGTAAAAATTCGAGCCGTCCCGCCACGCCCGAAAAAGTGGCCAGAGCGGATCTGATCGCTTCATCCGAGAGACCCATAACGCGACACGCTTCAAGGGCTAGCGCAGCATTGCGGCGATTATGCTCACCGGGAAGCTTGATTTCCCAACCCGAGGGCAGCTCATCGGCCACGATTTTTTTTCCTCTGGTTTCGATTTGGGGAGCAATTTCCGTCCCGCAAATTAAAAAATCAGTTTCAGTCTGGAATTTAAAAATATTAGCTTTGTCGGCAAAATATTTTTCCATGCCTGTCCGATGATTAGGCGGGGTGCCGCCATAATAATTAAGATGGTCCGGCAAAAGATTAGTAAACACCGCGACATGCGGCGAGAGTTTAGCTTCGCCAAAGCCTTGCAATTGCCAGGAGTCGAGCTCGAGTACGGCAATATCTCCTGGCTTCACTTCGGGTAACAGGGCAAGCGTTGAGAGACCCCGCACGTTGCCGCCCAGCCAAACACGGCGCTCACCCAACCATTCTTTATTAGTCTCCAAAATATGATGAATGAGATGCGTCGTGGTGGACTTACCGCGCGTACCCGTTACGCCCACGATCATGGCTCCCGAGAGTCGCGCAAAGAGCGCCGTGCTCATCTCGACCGGAATATTATTTTTCTTCGCTTCGGCGATGTAGGGTGAATCGAGCGGTACGCCCGCCGCTTTCAAAATAAAATCACGATTCTTAAAATCTTCTAAATTATGACCACCTAAACGATAAGCGATATTTTTAAAATCTTTGAGTTGGGCTAACGAATCAGCGAGCTGCTCCTCTGTCTTCAAATCCGTCACGATCAATTTGGCGCCACATTCAGCCAAAAATTTAATATCCCCCACTCCCCGCCCAAGCAGCCCCAAACCCATGACGGTGATCTTTTTACCGTGAAAGTGGTCGGCGTAGTTCATGACGGTTAACAAGTCAGTAACTTTTTGTAAATTTCGAGGCTGACGCGGATGTCGGCCATGGCGGTGTGGGCTTGTTCGTTTTTCAAGTTAAAAAATTCGGCGAGCGCACCCAAATTAAAGCGCTGGACTCGATCGTTGCGGCAGAGTTTGATAAACGCCATCGAGAGCAGGTCGAGACGAACGCGGGCTAACTTATTTTCCACTTTCGTTTTAGCAAAAGCATGTTGGAGAAAAGGCCAGTCAAAAGTGATGTTATGCGAGACCATGATCGCTCCCTCCGCCTTTTCGTTGAGCGCTTTGAGCGCTTGCGCAAGATCAACAGCAAAGAGCCAGTCGCCACTATTGTAACCGTTCACTTGCAAGGCCTCCGGCTCGGCCGTCTCGATATGCTCGGGTTTAATTTTTAAATCCAATTCGGCAAGCACTTTTAAATCAGGTTGGGAGACCACGATACAGCCGAGCTCAATGATCTCGTGCTTCTCCGGATCAAAGCCGGTCGTTTCGAGATCAATAAAAGCGAGCGATGTTTCTTTTATGCTCTTCATAATCTTTAGCGTAGTGAATAATACCATGCTTGTCGGAGAGATAAAACCAGTAGTCGCTCGACCGCGGCGCCAGCGCCGCTTTAATGGAATCAAGCCCAGGGTTAGCAATCGGAGCTGCGGGCAGACCCGTCGTGGCATAGGTGCTGGTGGCCACATCCACCTCTAATTTTTGCCCGGCGGCGAGCCGCTTCCACAAGATCCCGGCAATCAAACTCCGATCAGTGGAGCTAGCGGCCTCCTCCTCCACCAGCGAGGCCATCGTAATAATCTCGGCGAGCGAGTGGGGCGAGGCGGCAAATGCGGGTTGGAGAGGCTGCATCGCGCGGTCAAAGTTTTGACGCATCGCTCTGACCACCTGTTCGGCCGTAGCGTGCGGCGGCAACTCATAGGTCGCGGGGAAGAGATAGCCTTGATTCGACTCGACGAGCGGCCCTACCTCGGCCGGATCGAGATGAGGAAAGGCGGCGACAATAATTTTTGCCAGTTCCGAGGCCCGTAAACCCTCGGGTACCACAAACTTGGCGGGGAACGCGGCGAAATTACCTGTCGCCAGGCGCGTGGCAACTACCGGTGCCGAGAGCGGCCGCTCAAACTCATACAGGCCTGCTTTAATGCTCGTTTGCTTCCCTTCAAGGCGCATCAAAGTGATAAAAAATAAGCGGGAGGTAATAATGTGGCGACTCTTCAAAGTCGAGGCTACGAGATTAAGGCCGGCCCCCGATTCAATTTCAACTATTTGCCCGACTGGGAAGTTGCGCGGCGGCAAAGAGACCCAAGCCATCACCAAAACAAGAGCAATAAAAATGAGCAGGCCGGAAAAATACCACCAAGACGATTTCATTAGAGAGGCAGGTTAACCGGCGGCTCGGAGCGCTTCGACTCAATTTTCTCCAAATTCGGTGTCGCGGCGACCCGGCCCGGAAAGTGGTAAATGGTCGCCAACTCCTCCACCGAGAGAACCATCGGCTTGCGAACATGCGGCGGATAAAAGTAGCTCCGGCGACGGTAGGCATCAAACATCACCGCTTTTTTAATTGCCAGCTTGCGCCCCGTGAGGTCCTGCCAGGGATAGGTGACCGTGGTAGTATTTTCCGGTTTAAAGCTGTTGAGTGCGGGCGAATTAAATTGCACCAGCGTACCGACTAAACCTCCGTAGTTGTTAGGACTAAACACCTCCTTCGGTCCAAGATATAGAGCACGGATGCCGCAATCGAACGCAAGCTTTCCCAGCGTCCGCTCGATGGACTTCAACACTTCAGTCTGACCGGGTGAGAGCATCACGAATTTCCCTTCGTGCTCTTTATCCTCTTTACGTAATTTTGAAATTTCTTTTTCCGCCTCCTTAACCCAGTCCTGCTTTTTAAACCACTCACTCGGTTTCCACCAAATCTCTTCCCATTTTTTAGCCTTAGGGAAACGCTCGGTCGTCTCTTTAATTAAAATCTGGATCCACATCTGCTCCTCCGGCTTAAGCGTACCCAGGAACTCAATCATCGGCGTGATCGGATCCACTCGACTCTCTCCCTCTTCCGGCGAGCTGGGTTTATCAATCCCATAATCAATATAGGTCTTAATGGGATAGGCATCAGGCCTCACAAATTTAAGTTCAAATCCCCACAACTGCCAATCGGAGCCGGGCAAACCATAAGGCACTCGATTGGTGTAATCCTCAACTTCAAAAATCTCGATGTTGGGATACTGCGAGTAAAGCGCTGCTTCTACCTTATTCTTAAAACGTTTCTCAATCCGAATATAAAAATGAATCTGCCCACCGAGCGAAGCAATTTCGAGCGACGACCACGGCGCCAGTTCACCCTTGATCCATTTATTGATGAGGTCTTTGCGGCCCATCAAATTGAAGGCTGAAAGCGCTAGCTCCATCGCTTGTGGCGTCTTGGCCACATCTTGAGGCAGCTTAATCTCCAAGGTTAACCACTGGATGTTTTTAAGATACCGAGCGCGGGCGCGAAAGAGCCAGAGCCACACCGCTAAGTAACACAGCACGATCGGGAGCCAGACGGCCGACGACGCCACAAATAGCCGCCAAAAATTAAAAAGGATGGGACCGTAGAGTGAGTACAGCACAGCCGTCATTACTCTTTATTGTATAACAAAACAAATTGAGACGAAAGAAAAAGCCCAGTTCGCATACAGTGAACTAGGCCCAGACTATCGAAAGGAACAGCGAGAGGTGGAGCAAGGATTAACGACGACGAGATAGCAAGACTGCTACGAGCCCAAAGAAACTCAATGAGACCGGCTCGGGCAACATGGTGATAGTTAGATTATCCACGGTGCTGCTGTCGGAGTCAGTACCAAAGAAGAGATGGCTGTTGGTGCCGTCAAGAAAGGGCAACGAAGTAATATTTTTAGAGATCGTGTAATCAGGGACATACGGTCCGCCCGCATAGACCATTTGATAACTGAACATGATAGCGTTACCAATTTTCTCGATTCGAGCGCGAGCTAACTGCCCATCCCGGGGCGCTGGACCAAATCCTGTTTCGATGGGAATTGCACCCTGCGGACCGGTAGTTAAATCCCACCCCGACGCCACATCAAAAAATACTTTTTCTGAAGGCCACACCAGAAAATAAGCTGAATAATCTGGCTCTTGAAAGAAAGCTGAATTTGGTTGCCCTGACCCGATACCCATAAATAACAACCCCATCCCATCTCGACCGTTCATAGTGAAATCAAGGTCGTAGCGAAAATCGACGGAATTGTAATCAGAGGCGGTTGTGATGACATAATTTCTTCCGGAATGACCTTTTGTTGTTCGGTAGATACTCCCTGGAGGAGAAGCTCGAGGACCCCAATTATAATTCAAGGGAATATTCAGCAAGGGGGACGCTTGAGAAGAATTGAAATCCTCATTGATTGAATTCGCCGCTCGGACAGGGGTGCTGAAGATACCCACCAGACAGATAAACCCCAGTGACCATCCGCTCTTCCTTGTTACCATGATTGCTCTCCAAAAACAGAAACCAGTGAATTGTTAAGGACCAAACAACACGGCCCACGCCGTGTTGAATATACCATCTTAAATTTTAATCGTAAAGAGTATTTACGCTACCGAGAACTTGCCCTCCTTGGACTCCTTGAAGTATTTCGGATTCTTAAGGTTGACCAAGATAGTGTTCTCCTTAACGTAACGCTCTTTGAGCACCTTCTCCATCACCTCCTCCTTGGTCATCGGACCATGCTTCTCGATTAAGTCGCGGATAACGTCACGCACCACGCCCTTGGCGTAGCCCCACTCCGCGAGCGCGTAGATGCCTCGACCGACGAGGACAAAACGAGGGTCTTTGATGAGTTCGTTATGGCAGGTGGCCGGGTTAGCTTTGCGCTTAAAAGTGGTCTCGATCGCTTTCGCGACTTCGGTAAAGTGCATCGGCGAACCGTGTTTGCGCATGATGAGGTAGGCGTAATCGCGGATACCGCGGACGTGGACATTCGGCGAGCTGGTGAGACCCCACTCTCCGATCGGGCTCTGACCGATATCCTTAGAGAGACGGAGCCAGCGGCGAGCGTGCTCTTCCGCCTCCTTTTTATCCACATCCTCATGAAGATTTTTGAGGAAGGCGTCGACGATCTCCTGTTCGGTCAGCAAATCATTTTCAGAGAGTTCGGTGCAGAGATTTTTAATTGACTCGTGGATCGAGTGAGCCACGCCCTCATCCACCGTCCAGCGATGATGAAACCCCTCATCCTCCTTCAGCTTAGAGAAAGCGTCGCCGAGCACGAGGAGAAAATGAATATTATTTTTCGTTACAGAATCCTTAGGTGAGAGGTATTCCAAAAAGTCGGCCTCATGGACAATGCCGCCATACTCCTCCATTGCCGCCTGGAGCTCCGTAAACACATCCGTCATCCCGGCCATCACCTGCCCCTTCTTGATGGACTTAATGGTAAAGTCCTCGATCTGGCGCACTCGTTCGCGAGTAATTTGGTAAATTTTGCCGATTGCCTCAAGCGTCATCCGTTCGCCACTCTCCAAACCGTAGCGCATTCGGATAATTTTTTGCGCCCGTTCCGGGACGGCCGCCAGCAAATCCTTGACCACTTTCTTCGGCTTAAAGGTGATGGTTTCTTTAATCATGATGAATGGTGTGTCGTTAGACTTGGTATTGTTCTATCATTTGGCGTTTAAAGAGTCAAGGGCCTTGCCAGGTGGATAATCAGACCACAAAGTTCAGCAGTTTGCCCGGCACCGCAACGACACGCTTTACGCTCTTGCCCTCGAGCCACTTGGCCACGCCTGGGAGCGTCCGCGCCTTTGCCTCAAGCTCCGCCTCCGAAATATCGCTCTCTAAAGCCATTTCGTCGCGTTTAACCCCGTTGATTTGGATGATGATTTTACGCTCGCCCTGGATCTTGACAGGGTCAAAACTGGGCCACGCCGCCCGGTGAATCGAGCTTGTTTCGCCCAAGCTCTGCCATAATTCTTCGGTTACATGAGGAGCGAACGGCGCGAGGAGCTGGAGTAAAACTTTATACTCCTCCACTCCCACCTCCGCCGCCTCTTCGAGCGCTTTGGTGAACACCATCAACGCCGAAATCGCGGTGTTAAACTTCATCGCCTCAATATCTTCGCTCACTTTTTTGATGGTGTAATGGACTAGCGAAGTCAGTTCAGGATTTTGGAGTGGTCTGGGGATTCCCCGCCCGACCGAACGGTCGTTCGGGCGGGTTTCCGAAGAATCCTTTTCTGACAGAGCGATCCCTAATTTCCAAATACGTTCCAAAAAGCGCCGGGGTCCGATTAAACTTTCGGTGCTCCAGGCGATCGCTTGGTCAAACGGACCCATAAACATTTCGTAGACGCGCAACGTGTCGGCACCATAGAGCTCCACGATCTTGTCGGGATTGACCACATTCCCTTTCGACTTACTCATCTTCTCCCCGCCTTCGGCGAGGATCAGACCATGCGAGGTGCGCTTCGCGTACGGCTCGCTTGTCGGCACCAACTTTTGGTCGAAGAGGAACTTGTGCCAAAAGCGCGAGTAGAGCAGGTGGAGCGTCGTGTGCTCCATGCCGCCGTTGTACCAGTCAACTGGCGTGAAGTAGTTTAAGCTCTCGGGCGAAGCAAATTGCTCTCCATTTTTGGGATCGCAATAGCGCAAATAATACCAGCTGGAGCCAGCCCAGTTGGGCATCACGTCCGTCTCGCGTTTGGCCGGGCCGCCACAGCTGGGACAGGTGGTGTTTACCCAGTCAGTAATGGCCGCGAGCGGTGAGTCGCCCGTCTGCGTCGGCCGGTAATTCTTGACCTCCGGTAGCTTGACCGGCAAATCCTGCTCCGGCACCGGGACCCACCCGCAGTGCTCGCATTTAATCATCGGGATCGGCTCGCCCCAATAGCGCTGACGGCTAAAAATCCAATCCCGCAGTTTGTAGGTGGTCTTCGGCCGCCCAAATTTTTTAATTATTTCTTCGACTGATTCTAGTTCGATCTCTTTAATCGGTAAATGATATTTTTTAGCAAAGGCAAAATCACGTTCATCGTGCGCGGGCACGCCCATGATGGCGCCGGTGCCGACGTCGTTGAGCACATAATTAACGCACCAGACGGGCACCGCTTCGCCGCTCGCGGGATTGATCGCCTTAAGACCAGTATCAAAACCCAACTTTTCCTCACCTCCCTCCTTCGATTCAGCAAAGTCGTAATTTAAACCAAGCTCTTCCTTAGCGTATTTTTGCGACACCGCCGCAAAGGTAACGCCAAAGATAGTATCAGCCCGAGTGGTAAAAACAGTGATCGCTCCTTCTTTATCTTTTAACTTAAAATCAAATTCGGCACCTTCAGAGCGTCCAATCCAATTACGTTGCTGGATCTTGATCGGCGGCAAATAATCCACCGCGTCCAAATCTTTATCGAGCCGATCGGCATACTTAGTAATCGCGAGCATCCACTGCTCGCGCTCGCGCTTCTCTACCGGGGTGCCACAGCGCTCGCAGCAGCCGCCCACTACCTCTTCATTAGCGAGACCGATTAAATCTTTAGGACACCAATTGATCTCCGTCTTCTTTTTGTAGGCTAAACCCTGTTTAACAAACTGGAGAAAGATCCACTGCGTCCATTTATAATAATTTGGATCAGTGGTGTTAATCTCGCGCGACCAATCAAACGAGAGTCCTAATGCTTGTAATTGTCGCCTAAAAGTATCGGTATTCTCCCGCGTAATCTCCACCGGCGGTCGGCCGGTCTTGAGCGCGTAGTTCTCGGTCGGCAAGCCAAAGGCGTCCCACCCGATGGGGTAAAGCACATTATAGCCCTCCATCCGGCGCTTGCGAGCAATAGCGTCCATCGCGGTGTAGGAGCGGACGTGACCAGTGTGCAAGCCATCACCCGAAGGGTACGGGAACTCCACCAAGAGATACTGCTTCGGTTTCGTCGAAGGGAATTCAGCCTGGTTAGCGTGCTGTTCGTACCAGGTTTTTTGCCACTTGGCCTCTATTTTTTTGTGATCGTATTTCTCCACCGTTGTTCCCTAGCCTACTCCTTAATCTTTTTGACGCCAAGCCAACAGAGGGCAATTAAAGCTACGGCCAGGACTCCAAAACGCCAGTACTCTTGCATATAGCTCCAGTAGCGCATCGAGGCAATAATCAAGCTAAGTACGCCGCCGAGCGTGAGCCCGAGCGAAACGGCGCTGGCGCTAACAAAGAAGCCGATAATAATCGCGAGTGCTCCCAAAACCACGAGCACGACAAACGAATTGCGATTGTAGATTGTTTGCGCGTCCTCAAACTTTTGCCGACAGGTGAATTGGAGATCGCAGTAGCCCACTGGTTTGGGAGTCGACTCAACGCTCGGAGACTGAACGGGGACGGCAGGACCATTCCACTGGCCACCCTGTTCGACACACAACTTGGCGGTTTCGGGTTGAATTTGGAGCGGCTCGGCTTTGCAAAACTGGTCATATTGCGGCTGTTCGAAGATGAGACTGGTACTGACGTTAAAGAGCAAGTTGAGCACAACCACAATCGCCACGACCAAAGCCCATTTCAGGATGTTGAAATTTTTCATAGCTAAACTATACCAAGCGAAGCGGGCTAAGCCAAGTTACTCGGCGTTCAAGGCCGCTCGAGTCAAAACTCCGACGAAACCGGTGACGGGTAACTCGTGAGCGAGTTGGTAGGCTCGTACCGCCACTGCGAGTTGCGGACCAAAGTGACTATCGAGCGCGCCGTGGTAAAGATTCTCCCCCACCAGCCGCTCTTGGAGCACCAACACCATCGGGCCAACGCTGCCTAAGCCGAGATTAGTCGCGAACAAGCCGAGCGTCGGAACGTCAGAGGCAACAAACGTAACCGCACCGAGCACTTTGGGCGTAGCCACTGAAACGCTTTTCGATCTGCCTCCGTTGCGCCGATAGAAACCGCTCGTATCGTATCGCGGAGTATCTTTTTCACTCGCCGTGGACGTAGCAGTTGGTTCGGCAGGCACAGTTGAGGTAGCTTCGGGTGGAGTCGAAGTGGCGTCGGGTGGAATTATAGGGGCTGCTTCGGTAGTAAAGGCATGATTATCTTTATTTGATTTAACCCAACCCGACATCCCCTGGTCATAAATATCTTTCACTGTCGCATCAACGTAAAAATAATATTTTTGACTATAGCCCAAGGGACCGTCTGTGGGTTGAAGCGTTAATAGTAAGCCATCGCCAGAAGGAGAAATATTAAGTAAAACTGGAGCATCAGAAGTAAAGTCTCGAAGCTGAACATGAGTACTCGTTGCCCCCGCACTCTTGATCTGATTAGAGAAGGTCAAGGTCGGGATCACTGTTACTGGCACACTCATTGCCCCAGCAGCTGGCGCTGAAGCGGTGATGGTAAATGGTGGAGTGGAACTCGCCTCTTGGGCACTGACTGTTTGAGCACTACCGACGATAAGGAGAAACATAAGAACCAAACTTATCTTTTTCATGGAAAATAAAAATTACTAATAAGCAAAGCTCATCAGTAATTATTGTACCAGAGCCCGGTCTAGCACTTGTGCACAACTAAATTTTAAACTCAATAGCACTGCCATCTTCTAAAATTAAAAATTACCGAAAACGCCGATAAGTACAGCATACCAAGACGGCCTTATATAGCAAGCAAAGTTAAACCCCGTTCCTTTCGGTTCGGGGTTTAGTCAGAAAAATCGATTCATGGGTGGTGCGGAACCACACATCCGAGTTCAGAAAGAACGAAGTCCGCACACTCCACATCGTTGTCAGGGAACACTGGTCCTTTAAACGCCACCTCTTCCGAAGGTTCGTCCAAGTGTTTCCAGTTGCGCGCAATGACCGTGAAGCCAGGAGGCGTTGTGCTTACCTTGCACAATTCGAAGCACAGCTTATAGTACCCCGACTTCACACCCTCTTCCGAAAACATCTCGTTGGTAATGATCCAATGCAGAAAAACATCTTCTTCTTTCTCACCGAGATCATTGACTAACTGACTGAACAGCGGACGGGTACGAATCACCATGTCAACACCCTGAAAGACGGCGACGATGTTTGACAATTTTCGGATGTTTGAATTTCTGTAATTTGCTGTAAGTCTCACGGCTTCTCCTTTCTTAAAGACCAAAAGACCACTTACAAAACTAGAATTGTATACTAATAGCTAGAAATTGTCAACACCTCGTAGTGTAATTGACTTTAATCTTGGCAGGTGTATACTGGAATCATCCATAAGAAAACGCATCTCGTGGTCTCTCGTGTCCACGCGGTGCGTTTTCATTTTCACTCGCTTTCACTCTTTATAGCCGACCTTCTTCCGCAAGTTATCCATCGAGTAAATCTTCTCTTTTGCTTCTTTTCGCAAAAGCTTAGAGCAAGTTTGGACATAGGGACTGAAGACGAAAAGCAGTTTGTTGTTTTCGTAGAGATGGCGAACCAGCGAGTAAAAATCGCCGTCGCTTGAAACAATAACTGCTTTATCATATTCGTTGATTTTCAAAATTGCATGAAGCACTAAGTCAGCATCGCAATTACCTTTGACTTTTCCCTCACCGTCATAAATCAACGGTTTAAAAATGCAAATGTAACCAGACTTCTGAAGAAAAGAATAAAGCTCCTGATTTGAAGGCATATAGCCGATAAAGAGATAGGCCTCCTCAACCGAATGTTTTTCTTTGAGATATACGCGAAACTTTTTCCAGTCCAGTTTCCAACCCAACGATTTAATGCCAAGATGGACATTCTGCGCATCAATGAATGCAAAGTTTTTCATAAATTTATTTTAGCACAAATTTTTCCTAAATTTTAAACTCAATCACGTCGCCGTCTTTGACGACATATTCTTTTCCTTCCACTCGAAGTAGGCCCTTCTCTCGCGCCGCGCCGTAACTGCCGGCGGAGAGAAGCTCTTGCCAATTAATCACTTCGGCTCGGATAAATTTAGTTTTAAAATCGGTGTGGATCGCGGTCCCTGCCTCGGGCGCCGTCCACCCCTCTTTAATTGTCCAGGCGCGGGTTTCGTCAGCGCCGGTGGTGAAGTAGGTAATGAGGCCGAGCAGTTCATAGCTCTTTTTGATCAGCTCATCAAAGCCGGTGCCAAACACCGGGTCGACTTTGACGAGCAAGCTCACCTCTCCTAGTTGGGCTGGTGCCACACTCACATTCTCCGACGCCTCGGAAGTGTTAAGCACATAGAGCATCGGTTTGGCCGTGAGCAAATTAAGTTGCTTAGCGATCGCTTGTTCGTCTTTGCTCAAGCTCACGCTCCGCGCTGGCCGACCCGCCTCGAGCGCCTCGTTCAACTTTTTTAAAACCACCTCTTCGGCGAGAGCCGCTTTATCACCCCGCTTTACTTCCCGACCAAGATTTTGCAAGCGCTTGGTGACTGTTTGCCCGTCCGCAAGCGCGAGTTCGAGATTAATGACATCAGCATCGTGCGCCGGATCCACTTTGTTATCGACGTGGATAACACTGCCGTCTTGGAAGGTGCGTACCACGTGCGCGATCGCGTCCACCTCGCGAATGTGGGAGAGGAATTGATTACCCAAGCCCTCACCTTGGGCCGCGCCCTTAACCAGTCCAGCAATATCCACAAACTCCACCGCCGCCGGGATGGTTTTAGCCGACTTTGAAAAATCACTTAATTTTTGCAGCCGCTCGTCGGGCACCGCGACCACACCAACCGATGGGTCAATGGTACAAAATGGATAATTCTCCGCCGGCACACTCTTTTTGGTGAGCGCATTAAACAGCGTGCTCTTACCCACATTCGGGAGCCCAACGATGCCGATAGAGAGAGCCATGTTAGTTTTGGGCGAGTTGTTTAAGCTCCGCTTCGTGAGCCATCATCACCTGCATGGCCGCCTCTTGCTGGGGCATGCCGCCGTCGACTTTGGTTTTAATCTCCGCGGCAATTTGCTGAAATAGCCCGGGATTCTTCTCCATAATTTTGATAATCAGCTCGGCTTGCTCCTCGCTAGCGCCTTGACTCTTGAGCATCTTTTTAACCAAAAAATTTTTGAACATGGACTATACTTTATCAGAGATTTGTGTTACGATCAAAGCGGCTGGTGAATGGTTCACCATCAAGACCTTTTTAAAGAGAAAGGAGAAGGATCATGAACGGCTGGCAAATTAATACGCCGGGCATCATTTGGAGCCTAGCAGAGATGATTTTTCGACGTCTCTGGAGTTTGGGCCGACCCGACGACTTTAGTGGAGCACTCTGTGTTGGATTAACTCCCGCGGATATCGGCTTAGCTCTGTATGTAGCCGACACCTACAATCGCGCTGGCCGACCCGCGAAGCACCTCTCTCACGGCCAACTCCCTCATTGCAACGGTGCCGGTCCTCCAACGGCGTATGAATTACCGCCAGAAGTTAAAGGGAGTAAAATCCTGTTTGTTACTAGCCATATCGACGAAACCCGAGTGGGATATTTAGACAAACTTTGCAGTGCAATTAGGAAGTCGGGCGGGCACGTGATAGGCATCGGTGCGGTCAAGACGGAGGTTAGCAAGGATGTGGTACGACAACTCTCCATTCCCCTGTACGCAGTGGAAGAATAGATCATCTCTCCTCTTAAGCTCCGGCGTCATTTCATCTCGACACGGAGCTTTGTTTTTGTTTAAATAACCATACGGGCCATTAATGACAAATGGGCCATTAGCTCACTTGGTAGAGCGCTCCCATGGCATGGGAGAGGTAACCGGTTCGATTCCGGTATGGTCCACTCTAAAACTCGTAGTTACGGTAGGTCCAGTCGATCAGTGATTTCATTGCCGCAAAACTATCATCACTTCCTAAGACGACAGTAATAAGATAGCCGCCAGATTTTTTATCTTTAAGCACCAGGAGTAAATTACGCTTGGCAAGGTCGGTGGTACCCGTTTTGCCGCCCACAATCTCCGCTCCGCCAAACGAGGTGCCCAGCAGTTTGTCGGTGCTCAAAGCCACGTGATGAAAGTGGCCTTGAGCTAAGTTAATGGTCGCAGCCGCCGTTCGCGTCACGGCTAAAATTTCGGGCTGGGTGGCTAAAATAGCCTGCGCCAAAAAAGCCAAGTCCCGCGCCGAAGAATAATTAACAGGCAGTCCTCCGCCACTATCGAGGCCCGATGGATTAACGTAATGAGTCGAGGTTAAACCGAGTTCAGTTGCTTTGCTATTCATCGCCTCAACGAAACGAGGCGTCCCCATGCCAGCATATTCGTTGGCTAAGGTTTGGGCGCTCCAATTACTCGACTCCACCAAGAGTGAGCGCACGAGCGACTCAACCGTAAGATTATCGCCCACCCGCAACCCTGAAGGATCGGTTGGACCTTGCAGGTCAGCGGGAGCAACCGTGAGAATAGTTGCTGGATTGTAATTTTCAAACACGACGAGCGCGGTCATTAATTTAGTTAAACTTGCAATGGGGAGTGGCTGCTCGCTCCCCCGCTCAATCAAAATTTCGCGCTCGCCGGTCGGCGAAAGATACAATGAAAGAAAGGCCCGAGCCGGTAGATCAAGGGGCGCCTCGTGACCAATGAGTTTAGCGCCAGAGAGAACGGGCGCCGCCGCCACTACGGTGGCGGCGGGCGCGATGGTTCGAAGCGGTACTGGCGTCACCCATCCCTTAGCGGCATAGAGCGCCATCACTCCTAAAACAATAATCACAAGATGGGGTGCCAGAGATCGTGGCATCCCTCTAGCCTACCATGCCACGTCCTCGAGACGAAGCATACCGCTTGAGCTTAGAGCGCGTCCGAGGCCACCGAGAGATCGTTTTGACACGAAGCCAAAATGTTGTTGAGATCGGCTTGCGCGGTGGTACTAGTAGCCGCCGTGGCGCGCCAGGCATTGAGCTTTTGGGCACATTGATTAAGCTGCTTTTGAGCCGTAGCAAATTGGTCAGTGGCGCTCTTAGGCTGAACCGCAATCACCACGATCAGAACTACAACCACGATCGCCAAAATCCAGGTGGCATATTTATAGCCGGGTGAGACAGGCATGGGATAGATAAATTAATTTACTAATTATTTATTGCGCACGCGCCCACTATGGTCGAGCAAGGTGAAGTTTTAAGGAAGAG
>CAZMMP010000002.1:20950-33437 GCA_964567425.1 uncultured Candidatus Saccharibacteria bacterium | reverse complement strand
TTGCCGAGCAGACGGTCGATCTCCGAGCGCAAAACGCTCGAGGTTAAGTTATTTTGTTCAATCACTACGGCTCCACCCGAGCGAGCGTAGGTAAAAGCGTTGGAGCGTTGATCGTGGCTAATCGGTTCCGGGATAGGGATGATAATGGCTGGTATCCCCCATTGGGCGATCTCAAAGAGAGCTGAACCAGCGCGCGTGATGATGAGATTCGTGATCCCGGCCAGCATCCGGAGGGCATCGCTGTTAAGCGTGGCATAGGCGTGATACCGCTTGGCGTGCGGATGCTCGCGGAGCAAAAAAGTAGCGCGTTTTTCGACCTCGGCCAGATTAGCTTCCCCTACTTGATGGACGATCTGATAGCGATTAAGCAGATCGGGGACAATGTCTAGCAAGGCATCGTTAATAACTTGCGCTCCTTGAGAACCACCGGTAATAAAAATCACCGGTCTCCCTTCTTCGAGCCGCAGAAAAGCGTACGCTCCTACCGTGATTGGTGAAAGCAGCTCCTGACGGATCGGGTTGCCGGTTACCGCGGTCTTGGTAGCTGGGAAATAGGCTGCAGCTTCTGGGTAGGACAGGGCGACGCGCGCGGCAAACTTACCGGCCCAGGTATTGGCGCGTCCCGGGTGGGAGTCGGACTCGTGGACAAATACCGGGATTTTTAAAAGCCGGGCTGCCCACACGACTGGCACGCTCGAGTAGCCACCTTTAGAAAAGACGAGATCGGGATACAGCCAGTAAAGCTTCCACACCGCAGTAATCAAGCCAAAGCCGGTCTTAAAGAAATCAAAAAAATTAAGGAGTGAAAAGTAGCGGCGCAGTTTCCCGGCCCCCACCTTTTTAAATTCCAGATGATTTTCGTAGAGGGCGGTACGGTCGTAGGGTCGGTCAGAGAGGTAGTAGAGCGACGGAGCTAATAAGCGTCGTTCGGCCGCTAATTGATTGAGAGCTTGGGCAACGGCGATAATGGGGTAAAAGTGACCACCGGTACCTCCGCCAGTAAAAACGATTTTCATGTGATTAATTTTTGAGTGTGGCGAGAGACATTTAAGATAATCCCCGCTTCCACCAGGGCCAAGAGCAAGGCCGTGCCACCCTGGCTAACAAAGAGGAGGGGTGTACCTGTGAGCGGGATCACCCCCAACATCGCGGCGATATTAATGAAGGCCCCCGCTAAAATCATTATAACAATCCCTACCGTAACGAGTCTACCAAAACCTGAAGGGCTCCGGGCGGCAATGCGGAGGCCCGCCAAGGCAAACAGAAGAAATCCAGTGAGGATAGCCAGTGCGCCCAAAAAGCCGAATTCTTCGCTCGCCACTGAAAAGACCGAATCCCCAATCGGTTCCGGCAAGTACTTAAACTTTTGGATGCTTTGCCCAAAGCCGCGGCCGGTCCAGCCACCGGAGCCAATCGCGATCAGTGATTGGTTGATTTGGTACGAGGAGCCGAGGGTGTGCTCATCCGGATGAATATAGGTTTTAATGCGGGCAATAATGTAGGGTTTAACCATCGCCACCACGCCAATGGCGGCAATTAAGAGGACGAGCAAAACGGCCAAGTGGCGCCAGCGGGCGCCACTTACAAAGTACATCGCCACGCCGCCCGAGAGCATGATGACGAGCATATCAATGTCAGGCTCGGCCACTAAAATAGCTCCCACGATGCTGGAGATGATCAAGAATGGGATCAGTCCGCCCTTTAGGGTTTGGACTTTTTCTTTGGCTTTAGCCAGCCAGGCGGCCAAAAAGAGAATAAAGCCGAGTTTTAAAAATTCCGAGGGTTGAAAGGTGAAGGGGCCGAGCAGGATCCAGCGGCTAGCGCCGCCGGAGTGCCAGCCGATACCAGGCACAAAAACTCCTAACGTAAAAATAACCGCACCAAGGAAAAGATACGGACTCCAGTCTCGCCAAAACCGATAATCCATTTTAGAAACAACTAAAAAGGCAACCAGGCCGACTACCAAAACAGCCAGTTGTTTAGCGGCAATTAAGTTAAAGCTCGCGCCCCCGCGACTCAAGAGACCGAGGGATGCGGAGGAGAAAATAAAAAAGCCGGCCAAGGTGATGCCCAGGACAACGAAGAAGAAAAAACGATCAGGTTTGTGGGGTTTGGCAGCAGTAGGCATCTTAACGACTGATAAGCGCCAAGATTAGGCCCATGATTGCTGCAATAATGCCAATGATCCAGTAGCGCATGACGACCTTATACGCGGGCCAGCCGATGGCCTCAAAGTGGTGATGAATTGGAGCAATCCGGAAAACTTTTTTCCCGCCCCGCAACTTTTTGGAACTAAGCTGAATGACGTTGCCGATGACGGTAGCGGTGAGCGGCAGAGCGATCAGTGGCAAGAGAATGACCGTCTCGGTGAGGAAGGCAACGACGGTAAGTGCGGTGGTGAGACCAAGAATACCCGTCTCCGACATGTAAAAACGAGCGGGCGGAATGTTAAACCAGAGAAAAGCGAGCGTCCCGCCGGCAACGACGGCGCAGAAAGCCGCGAGGTCAATCTGCTGTTGGGAAAAAGCGATTACGGCATACGCCGCAAAGATAATGGTCATCACGCCGCCGGCCAAGCCGTCCAAGCCGTCAATCACGCCACTGCCGAAGAGAGCCAGCATCGTAGCAATAAAGAGCGGGATCAGCCACCACCCAATTACCACTGCGCCGACAAAAGGTACGATAATACTCGTTACTCCTAACTTGTAATAAAACCACCAAGCACCGAGACTGCCAATAATAAGCACCAGCAATAAGCGATAGCGCGCCGGCAAACCGGCGTGTTTGGCGCCAGCGAGGTGGGTGCCGCTCACTTCAAGCCAATCATCAATGAGGCCGATCAGCGAGGCAAAGACGAGCGTAAAGAGCGGGAGCCACGTTTGGTTGCGGCTTAAAAAATTAAGCTTGCTCGCCACGCTCGCGGGCGCCAACCAAGCCGCGATAGCAAAAGCGAGCATGGTGAAAAGTGTGCTTGCCCAAATGATGATACCCCCCATGCGCGGCGTGCCCACCTCCTTTTCTTTATGGAGCTGGTTAAAAATCGGCGTGTTGTTGCCGTCGAGATCAGTCTTGCCGCTCTTCTTCTTCCAACACTTATGCTGGTATAAAAAATTAGTCAGAATCGGCGTAATGGCCATGCCGATAAAAAACGAGATCGTCAGCGGTGCAAAAACTTTAAACAGGTTGAGAATCATACTTCAGATTTTTTAGTCTCGGCAAATTGATTAATCTCATCCACTAGACTACCAAACTCGGGCAAGTCTTCGACTTTACTCAAACCGAGATGTTGCAACAACTCGAAGGTGGGACGATACAAGTAGCTCCGTGAATCGGCCGGATTGATAATCTTCTCGACTAAACCACGGACTTGCAGGGTCCGAAGAATAAAACTTGAATTCACCCCGCGAATGTAATCAATCTCCGCGCGGGCGACTGGGCCTTTGTATAAAACGATCGTCAAAGTCTCAAGCGCCGCTTTGCCGAGATCGCGCGACAATTCTTCTTTCGTCAGCCGTTCGATCAAGGTTGCTGCTTCAGGATGGGTACCCAGCAGTACCTCGCCGTCTTTTTCCACCAGCATCACTCCCCTGCCCTCTAACTTGCCGCGCAAAAAAACCAGCGCGGTCCTTACTTGTTCCTCACTTTGCTCTAGTTGCTTTGCCAAATCGGCAATAGCCACGGGTTCGGCCTTCCAAAACAACACTGCTTCAATGAGCGCGTCCAGGGGCATAGAGTTGTTGTGTAGTATAGCGCTTTTTACCCCAGCCTCAAAATACTTGACAAGTCTATATATATTATGCTTTTTACAAATACTTCGGGACGCCGGTCTCGGCGCTCTCGAGATTAATATCGGCAAAGTGAGTCTGCTGTTCCACTGCCACAATCCCCTGCTTCACGAGCTCCAGCATGCCAAGGAAGATGACGATGATGTTAACCTTATCGGCCTTATCTTTCACAAAACTGCTAAAGCTCATTTTAAGTGCGCTTTGCACCCGCTTGGTGAGATCGGTAATCGCTTCCTCTAAACTCAACACTTTTTTGACCACTACTTCAGGCAGCTTTTCAAGCTTCGGAAAATTTTGAATCAAATTTTTTAGCACTACGACCAAGTTTGAGAGTGTCAGTTCGTGAGTCGGAGCAAACACAGGAGTAATTGTTTTAGCTGGCTCGCGAGCGAAAATTACTTGCGCGCCAAAGCGAGCTTTCACCTGTTCGGCTAGTTCGCGCGTGCGTTGGTACAACCGCAGGCGTCGTTCGAGATCAGCCATACTCTCCTCTTCTTCAGGGGTAGTAGCTAAACTCGGGAGCAGGGAAAGAGATTTAATCAACATCAAAGTCGAGGCGACCAGCACAAAGTCTGCCATCTCTTTTTTATTTTCCCCATCCACTAGGCGAAGATGGTCAATAAAGCCATCAGCCACGGTGGCCAATGACACCTGGCTAATGTGGAGCTTTTTCTCCTCAATCAAGTTAAGGAGTAATTCCATCGGTCCCTCAAACTCTCCTACCTTAACCTTAAAATCGTCGGGCATTATTTGGTTTTGACGCTCAAGCCAAGCTCTTTAAGTTGAGTTGCTTCAATTTCAGACGGAGCCTCCATCATTAAGTCCTTACCCTCGCCAGTCTTGGGGAAGGCGATTACCTCACGGATGTTAGGTTCGCCGGCCAGGAGCGTGACAAAGCGGTCTAAACCCCAAGCGATGCCGCCGTGCGGTGGCGTACCCGAGCCGAGCGCGGCGAGCATGTGGCCAAAATTATTTTTGATCCGCTCTTCACTAAAGCCCATGATCTCAAATACTTTTTGAAGCATCTCCGGCCGATGGTTGCGGATTGAGCCGCCACCAATTTCAAAGCCGTTTAAGGCAACGTCGTATTGGGTCGTTAAAATCTCGTTGATTTTTTCTTTTTTCTCCAGCCAGCTCTCATGTTCAGGCATGGCGCGGGAGAATGGGTTGTGGGTAAAGGTCCAGCCGCCCTCCTCTGTTTTCTCAAAAAACGGGAAGTCAATCACCCAGCAAAAGGCGAGCAAATTAGGATCGTTCTTGTCCTCCCGCAGGTCGGGTCGGTCGGTGCCGTATTTAGCCATCGCCTCTTGATACGACAGTCGAGGGAAAGGAACGGTTTGGATTTTCTTCTCCGGTGCTAAAGTCTTAACCAACTCAATTAAGAGCGCTTCGTTCAAGGCCATCACGTCCTCGCGCTCAACAAACGAGAGCTCCATGTCGAGCTGGGTGAACTCCGGCTGACGGTCGCCACGAGTATCCTCATCACGGAAGCAGCGCGCAATCTGGAAATATTTCTCCACCCCAGCACTCATCAGTAATTGTTTGTACTGCTGGGGTGACTGGGGTAAAGCGTAAAATTTACCGTTATACAAACGCGAGGGCACCACGTAATCGCGCGCTCCTTCGGGCGTGCTCTTAGTGAGGATCGGCGTCTCGATTTCGCGGAAGCCGCGAGCGTCCAAAAAGTCGCGGATAAATTTGACGACCTGATGGCGGAGCGTCAGGTTTTTTTGCAAGCGTTCACGCCGGAGGTCGAGATAGCGATACTTAAGGCGATGTTCTTCTCCCACTTCGTAACCGGGCGAGCCAATTTCAAACGCTGGCGTAGTTGCGTCGTTTAGGACTTCGATTTTTAAAATCTCAAGCTCGATCTTACCATTACGCTCGTTGGGATTGACCATCTTATCAGGTCGCGCGTTGACTTTGCCAGTGAGCGCTACCACCCACTCGGAGCGGAGTGTGCTCGCGAGGGCATGGGCTTCAGCATGGCTTGGGAGAGCGACCATTTGCACCTTACCGCTCATATCCCGAAGATCAATAAAGATCAGCTTGCCGTGATCGCGGCGATTGTCAATCCAGCCAGCCACCACTACCTCCTCCCCCACTTTAGCCCCCAAATCCTTGAGATAAACCCGGTTTTTCATGAATTTTACTATAGCAATAAAAAAACCCCTGCGCCAGCACGCCGTGGGAGGCTAATGAAAGGCGCAAGGGTATAGGAACGACAGAGACGCGGGGAATTCCGTCGCTCACCGCTCTAAAGATAGCAGACTCGGTAGGTTTTGTAAAGAAAAAGCTGTTCCTTTAGAAACAATATTAAATGATTTGCTAATTATGCATGTAAGCCGATTTGGAGGCCGTAAAGCTCTTTGTAAATACCTCCGTCTTTGATAATCAATTCCTCATGGCGTCCAATTTCGGCGATGGCGCCGTCTTTGATGACGATGATCTTGTCGGCTTGACGCACCGTCGAGAGACGGTGAGCAATGATGAAAGTAGTTCGCCCACGCATCAGCTCGTCTAAGGATTCGGCGATGATGCTCTCTGATTTGGCATCGAGAGCAGAGGTCGGCTCATCAAGGATTAAAATTTTGGGATTGCGGAGAATGGCGCGAGCGATCGCGACCCGTTGTTTTTGGCCGACCGATAATTTAACGCCCCGCTCTCCAACCACCTGCCCCCATTTCTTTGGGAACTTTTCAATAAATTCTAGGGCGTGGGCTTGGCGTGCCGCCTGCTCCAATTCCTCTTGCGATTTACCAAAATTCCCGTAAGCAATATTGGTCTTTATGCTGTCGTTGAAGAGCACCACCTCCTGCGGCACCACGGCGATCTGCGAGCGGAGGAAGCTAAGGTCAAGTGTCCGAACGTCATGACTATCCACAAGCACCTTCCCTTTGCGGGCAAAATGGTAACCGGAGATCAGATCAACGAGCGTACTCTTACCCACGCCTGACTCACCGACCAAAGCGACGACCTCTCCCGCCTTAACCTCAAAGGTAATATTTTTCAAGATCGGCTTAGAGGATTCATAGTAAAAATCAACTCCTTGGAATAAAATATCGCCACTCACCTGCTTAAGTTTGGCTGCTGGGATTGGATGGTACTGTTCGGTAGGAGTTTGGAGAATCTGTTCTGAAAATTCGAGAGTGATTAATCCGTTTTGAATTGCGATCCAATTATTAGCGAGAATACTAAAAGGGCCAAACACCAGTGCAGCGTAGCTGTTAAAGCTTACTAGTTCCCCAACCGAAAGCGTACCGGCGTGAACAAGCTCCGATGAAACTAAAAAGATTATAAACTGGGTCACGAGAATTGTGAGACGTTGAAAGAAGTTAAGATTCTGCCAAATCTGGATCAGCTGGGCCCACGGGGTAACCGCTTTAATCCGAAAATCACGGAAGATTTTGCGCGCCTCTGCCTCCTCCGTTACAGCCTCTTTGACTGCCTTGGCGTTAAAAATCGCATCGTGAGAGTTGCCAAACGCTCGACTCCAACCTTTGCGTACTTTGAGCTGGAGGCTGGCCAAAGGGTTAATTGTGACGAAGAAGATCACCATATACATCGCTAGGCCGGCTAAGATAATGCCCGCCAGGAGCCGGTTGACCAGGAAGGCGAGAACGAGCGCAGTAATAATGCTCAAAAACTGAGGCGCTAATTTAAGAATTATATTCTCGGTCAGATCTTCGATGGCATTAGCCGACTGCTGAAATTTATTACTGATCTCCCCCACCTTATGTTTTTTGTGGAAGCTTAGTGGTAGCCGTAGCAGATAGGAAAAACTTTTGGTTAAATATTCAGCATAGACGATGCCACCTAGTCGGCGCGAATGAGAACTTGAGTACCAATCCACCACCGAGATCGCCGCTTGTACCGTAACCCAAACAATTAAGGGGCTAAGAATGGCTCCACCGACGATAGCGTCAATGAGTCGGCCCGAGAGATAGGGAATCAGAGCATTAGTAATAGCCGAAATTATCCCTAAAACCGAAAGAAGGATCAGATCCTTGCGGTGTTCTGCTAGATGCGTCAGAACAATTTTAAAACCGGCCACCAGCCTAGCAGCGGTTAATTTCTTCTTTTTCACTGATGTAAGTATACTCGAATTCTAGAGGTTGACGCCAGTTCGCTCACGAACAAGTTGCATCTTGGCTTCGGCTGTGGCACGGGCCTTAGTGGCACCCTGTTTTAAAATTTCAATTACATGCGCGGGGTCCGCTGCAATCTGGGCGCGCTTTTCGCGCAAGGGCGTAATAAACGCGATCAGGTCAGCGGCGAGCGCTTCTTTTAATTCTTTGTAACTTCCCTTTTTGCTCTCATAGAGTACTTGCAACTCCGCCGCGGGCTTTAAGAGTTTATGAATTTCGTAAACATTAGTCGGGATACCAGCGCTGGAGTCGGTGACAATGCTCATCACTAATTTTTTTATTTCTTCATCGGTTGAAAAAAGTGGGATCGTGTTGCCATAGCTCTTGCTCATCTTTTGCCCATCAAGGCCGGGCACCGTTTTAACCTCCTCCAAAATATGCGGCACCGGGAGCTTAAAGGTCTCACCGTAGTCGCGATTAAACTTCTCCGCCGTGTCGCGGGCGATCTCGAGATGCTGTTTTTGATCCTGGCCCACCGGTACCACATCGGCATCATAGAGCAGAATGTCAGCTGCCATGAGCAGCGGGTAATCAAAGAGTCCGACGCTCACCTCTTTATTTTTCGCCTCGGCATCCTTGTAGGCATGCGCCCGCATTAAGTACGGCATAGTAGTGAGGCAGTTAAAAATCCAAGCAAGCTCGGTATGCTCGGGCACGCTTGATTGCTTAAAAATCGTAACCCGCTCTGGGTCGAGGCCAAGCGCGAGGTAATCAATCGCCAAGTCGAGCGTGTCGGTGGCGAGTTGCTGGGGATCGCGCGTACTAATGAGCGCATGATAATCCGCGAGCATCACGAGCGTTTCGTGAGTTTTAGATAATTCAACAAACTGGCGCATGGCCCCGAAATAATTGCCAAGATGAGGCCGCCCCGTCGGCTTAACTCCCGAGAGCATGATTTTGCGTTGATCCGTCATAATGTCGTTACTATACCAGAAATCGCTTGAAGCTTGAAGCGGCGGACGTTACAATTATAGCGGAGCTTGATTAGGACCTTGAAAGGTTCTCTCCCTAAAAATCTCAACGATCTCTTCACCCTCGAAAGGAGACTATGATGAAGAAGTTGTGCTTGTTTGTTTTACTGGGGTGCGGCTTGGGACCCGGGTGTCCTGGTCCAGACATAGCACCACCCCCCGTCGATGAGGCTTCGCCACTTGTTACCCCCAACCCTACTACTCCTCCTGAACCAACACCTCTAATCCCTGAAATCCCTCCTCCTACCGAGCCAGCTGTCATTCCACCAGTAGTGCCGACCACTCCCCAGCTTGAAATTATTGAACCGCTCCCCGTGGCCGAACAAACGCTCATCGAAACCGAACAAGTGCTTACTGACGACGAATTACGCTCGACCTGGAGTTATGATTGTGAATGGAATTCTTATCAAAGCGACCCCTTGGGACCACCCGCCTCTGACCGCTTTCGGCTCGGCTATAAAGGATTGCTGGTGCGGTATCTCGCGTATCTCCAAACCAATCTAAACGACTGGCCGGCGGGAACAACGAGTGCCACCCTGCAACTCTTTTGCTTGCCCGAGTCAAAAACATGGCAATTCTCCGCCATTGATGGTCGCGAACTGTGGGAGGAGTGGTTCCCGCCCGCGTTCGATCAGTCTCACGGGGCGGCCGTTTGCCTCGCGGATTTGCCAGAGTCAGCCTCTCTTTCGCTTGCCAACTTGCGAGCCAATCGAGTTAACCCAACTCCCAATGCGTGGTGCGAATTAGAAATTACGGACGCCTATCATGATTGGCTTAATGACCCACGCCTACCGCGAATTCTCCAAATCGAGGCCCCTGATACCTATAGCTTGCTTTCGGTGGCGGGGCCGAGCTACTCCGACTCCAGCAAACGACCGCGCCTGGCTTTTAAGAGCCATTCGGGCATCAACTTCAAACTTCCACTCCCGGGTGGTAAAGCCTGGCTCTTAACCACTGAAGCGGGCGGCGGGGATTGCGGCAGCGCTACATCTGATCCTTATCACACCGGCAATAACTACTATTCGCTCGACTTTGCTCCTGTCGTTGCGGTTAATAATCTTCCAGTTCTCCAAACAGAAGTGCCTATCTTAGCTGCAGCTGATGGTGTGGTTGGCTTAGTAGAGCCAAGCAAAAATAACGCAAACGGGTGCTATGTGGTTCTACAACATGGTCGATATTCTACTCGTTACCTTCATCTAGCAGAGGCCTCAATTAAGGTGGTAGAGGGTCAAGTAGTAAGTCGAGGAGATCAATTGGGCATCATGGGAAATACAGGCGAGAGCGATGGGACACACCTCCATTTTGGAGTACGGTTTGATGATTTGGGGAGTCAAACCACCACAGAGTTACAACAGTCCACCTTGGAGGGACACCAGCTCGACTCACTCAAGATTAAGTGCGACGCTAGAGGTCGTCTCACTTACTGTCTTTCGAGCAATAAACCATAAAAACAAGCGGGGTCTATTATGGCCCCGTTTTGCTATTTTACTAATAATTCTTTTTTAATCTCTTCAAAATTAATTTTTGGGTTTGGCTTATCTTGTCCCGTTATATACCAAAGGGTTCTCTCGTCAATTGTGCCTTCTCCATATCGATATCTCGGTTCAGAGGTTGAGGCGGTGCTAATTTTGGGAATCGTTGGACTACTCACAACTGGCGTGGGCGCTGGGTTTCTCTGTTCAATCCAATAATTAATCCCAATCCCACCAGCAAAGCCAAGGGCGGCGACCATAAGCGCGAGCAATATAAAATAGCCAAGTTGGAGAAAGCCATGCGTTAAACTAAGATACGCCACACCAGCAGGACTAAGCGTCAGTCGGCCTGCTGCATCTTGGCTCACCAGCCCCTCTTTAATGATCCGATCAATCTCGGGCCGAAGTTCAGTCGGACTGTTAAATACCTTTAAATAAATTCCGCCGTTTTTAAAAAATAACTTCTGCACTAAAAATTCCTCATAATCTACCCGCGAGACTCCGCTCGACGTAGCTACTTCGGCCGGCGAAGCGCTGTGCGATTGACTAGCCATCAGCAAGTATTTTGCGAGCATCCGATTGCGGGTATGAGTCAACATGATGAGCTTAGAATAGCAAAATTAGGGACAAAAAAGAACCCCCGACGCGTCAGGGGTTCAGGGGGTGAAGGGCCTCTCCACCCCTTATTTAGACACCAGTTGTGGTTCGGTGACCGACTGCGCCGGCAAGGGAGCCGCAATGCGCTTGGCTCGACGGAGCGTCTCGACCACCTCGCGACCGAACTTTTGGATCATCATTTGATCCTCATCAGCGTCGCTAAAGGCCAACTTATACTCCTGATTAGCACCGATGGCGCTAAGCCCACTGGTGAGCACGCTCGCCGCGGGACCAAGCCTCACCGTCCCTCGAGTTTGCCCGATAAGCGCTCGGCTCTCCAGATCGTACATCGTGAGGACGTAGTCAAGCGTGTGCGGCAAGCCGATCACTTGTCGGGCAATGCCCGATTGCTCGGCATAATGTACCACCTCCACATGGAGCAAAGCGATGGGCTTGCCCGAATCAGACCAGGTGTAATCATCCTTGAGTTGACCGTTGATCTGGTTTTCGATGCTCTGGGCAAACTTCTCCGCGTCGTAGGGCAGTTTCGGATCCGAAATCTTGACTGCCTCTAACCGCACCGAGCGATAGCCGCCCAGCGCTAGGCTAGGAGTGCTTCGCTCCAGGGTGGTGGGAGTGGCCGAACACCCGACCAGGCTAGTCACCAACAGCAATCCCGGCATTATGCATGATAACGCCTTCATCGTTAATCCTCCCAATAGTAAGTAAAAGATCCATTAGCCACAACCGCTGCAGCCGTTATTACTATATCAAATTAACTGAAATTATGGAAGAGCTACAAAGCTAGTTTAAAGTTGGTTGGTAATTCCACATTGAAAGTGCTGCCCTTCCCTACTCCCGCTGATTCGGCCCAAAGCTTGCCGCCATGAGCCTCCGCTAGTTGCTTGGCTACATAGAGACCGAGACCCGTACCATTAACGTTAGTTTTGCTCGCATCATCCGCCCGACTGAACTTTTGGAACAAACGCTTGATCGTTACCTCATCCATGCCAACGCCGGTGTCCGTAATCGTGACACGATATTTATTTTTAAGCTTGGTTAACCGCACCTCCACCTTCCCCTCTTTAGTGTACTTGATTGCGTTATCAATCAAGTTAGTCGCGACCTGGGTCAGCTTGCCTACATCAGCGGTAAGCGCATAGTCGCCCTCGGTGGCCGCAAATGAGAGCGTGAGGTGGCGGGCCAGCGCAATAGGCATCATCTGCTTAACCACGCTCTCTACCACTTCGCGCAGATTAGCCGGGGCAAAGGCATACTTCATCCGCCCCAACTCAATGCGAGTAATATCAAGAAAGTCTTCAATCACGATCGCCAATTTTTGGCAGGATTGGTAGATCACGTCCACCGCGCCCTTTGCCTTCTCCGTTACTTCGCCAAAGCTCCCCTCCAACAGCATTGAAGCATAGCCCTTGATCGCCGTGATCGGACTCCGTAGTTGATGTGAGGCGATCGAGAGAAATTCGGTCTTCTGCCGATCAAGATCCTTTAACTTA
>CAZMMP010000002.1:17741-20850 GCA_964567425.1 uncultured Candidatus Saccharibacteria bacterium | reverse complement strand
ACCACCAGGTAAGCCAAAAACCCGAGCAACAGTGGCATTCCAAACAATCCGTAAATTTCGTAATTGTAGGCGTATTCAGCCGTGGAGGGGTAATTTACTAAAATTCTCGCCAACCACGTAGCTGAAAGAAAGAAAAATAAGAACAGTGAAATCCCGAGCCCCGCTAAAAGTATCTTTGTTTTTAATGCTTGTTGCTTAGCCTTTCGATAATAGTAGGTAATTAAAACAAAAACCATCATTAAGAAAATAGCTTCTACATAATAGGGGTAAGAGGTTACCCAACTATTTTCGGTTGCCTCGCAAAAGTTAGCGTCAAAATTAATCAAGTTGTATCCTAAGAACGTCCAGATTGCAGCTGGTATGATTGATACAACCCCCACTATTTTTCCCCAACTCGGAAGATCTGTGTTTGTAATAAAAACGTGCAAAAAGTAATAGGAAAAGAAGAAAAACAAGATTGCGAAAAGATCGATAAGCGACCAAGTAAACATAGTGTTGGCCGATCCCAAAAAAGCAAACCATGTGCTTAAACTCAAAAAACACCAAATAGCAAAACTTATACACACGGCAGCGAGAGTTCCGTTTACAAGATTTCTTTTTTTATAAAGCAGGAAAACACCAAACCCAACAGCTAATAGTCCCGCCGGGAAATGGGCATACAACAATAATCCTATAGGAATTTGATTAATTAAATACTCGTAACAATATTTTGTATGAATAAGAAAATTTAGCATCATTTACTTTCGAGTCTCATTGATGGCTTCTTGAATATAATAAGGAAAGTACCCTTTATATTTTTCTTGAAGGGCGGGCAACTTCCAATCATGTTGAGTGATCTTCTTGCGACAGTTTTTTGCCCCACATTCACATTTTAATTCGTAATAAGGAGCTCCCTCGTTTTGATAAATAACCGTTCCATAATCAAACGTAATTTCTTCCCCTACTTCAATATTCCTAAGAGCCACGAGAGAAATTTGACCTTTAATTCCTGTATTCGGTTCACAACAATGATTAACGTAATCAGAATTTCCTAATTCATCTTCTGTGCAAACGCCGAGCACTAAATTTTTTTCAATTTGGATCGCAATATCTTGTATTTTTTCTGGTAATCGACATTCTTCCTCTCGCGTCAACACATGACCACCAAACACTAGCAATAATTGGTCTTTTTTGATGGGGGCCACTGCAAAAGTACCTTTCCCACATCTTTCTGTTTCCTTAGATTCTAGAGCCTCACTCATCCACGAAAATCCTCGAATAGATTTTATCTCAACCATTTGCAAATTATACCAGAGTCCACAACGAAGATAAAATCTAAAATTCTAGGACTTATGTTCTTCTGTGTTTTTTAAGGTTCTAATTTACCTTCTATACAAAGCGTAACCCAACATTCGTTGTTACGTCTGCCCAGGAATTTTACCTATGTTAGTATCTATGAACGTGTTCTTTGATCACACAACCTATCCCCCATTATTTATTCGCCTTAAACCATCAACTGTTGTGGCCGGTGAGATTGGAGCTTTTGCGATGCGCAGTTTTAAGTTGGGCGAAGTGGTTGTCAAATCCGAATGGTTTCAGGATGACAATATTATGAGCATAGAAGAATACAATAAATTGGATCCTGATAGGCGGGAGTTGCTTAAGGCTCACTCAACCATTGTTGATGACAAATTGTTTATCCAGGCTGACCTTAACTTTTTACGGCCTATTAATTATTTTAATCACTCCTGTAGTCCAAATATTGGATTTGATGAGCAAGATAATTATGTGGCCATTACACCAATTAAAAAGGGCGAGGAGTTTTTGCTCGATTACTCGTTCTTAAACACTAATCCTGATTACCGAATGGAGTGCCGCTGCGGATCAGCTGCTTGTCGCCGAATTATTACGGGCACCGAATGGCAAAATGCGGATTTTGTAGCTCGGAACAGAAACTATTTTGCCTCTACGGTGCGAGTGAAGGTGTAGTAACACAGCGTTCCCCCTCCTCCACGGTGTCAGTAGAACAATAAGTAACTTGGCATTGCGAGAGCCCCGCGCAAGAGAACGTTTGGCACTGGTGCTCCTCAAGACACGCTGGCGCTTGGGCGGCTAAAATTTCTATTTTTTTATAAGGCGATTGATCACACTCGGGATCAGCGGCAGAACAATCAGAAACAAAACACTGCTCGCTCGCAGGATTACAACCAGTGTTTACCTTGAGCAAAAAATTCTTTTTTAAATAATACTGATCAAAGCGGTTTAACACGACCAGAAGGACAATTGCTCCCACCGCCCAAATAACAAACCGAGGTGATTTGGTCATAAAAAATATTTTAGGTTGCGTTAATAATCTTTTGTCGCACCCAGTCGCAATCCTCCCACGGATGCGAGAGCCAAAATTTATCACCCTCGATCTCGGTGGGCTCCAGGGCCACAATTAATGGCCGCTTACCGCTCTCGGCCTCGATCTCTTTAATGGCGGGCACGACTACTTGCGCAGTAAAACTCCCCTCTTTATCATCGAGGAGAAAGTTCTCTAGTAAAATCCCACCCCGGAGGAAGAGGGTAAGGAAGCGCTTGTAGTACGCCTTCGCGCTGCCTCCAACCTGATGAAGCCAAGCCGAAAGATCGTAGAGTTGAGCGTCGAGGGTGGGATAATGGCGCAAAAAAAGCTGGTGATGAAAATCAACCAGCTTTTCTCCCCAGAGAGTCACAACGTGGGAAATGGGGGTGTTGTTGCTCTCGTTAAAATTAATTATTGTTTCTGTCTCGTAGATGTGATGCTTCCACTTGTCGATCCCCTTGCAAAACACTAATCTCCCCAGGGAATGCTTCCAGTCGTTGCGGTCAAGGAAGCGGTCATCGCCATACTCAAGGATGAGTGGCCGTAGGTCAGGGAAGGTGTTAGCGGCGATCATAAAGCGGATAATCTCATAATTGCTCGTAGCGACATGACGGAAGATGGCAATATGAGGACCATCACGCATGAGCTCCGGCAAACCCTGTGGGAGCGACGATGCGACATACTCGGCCAAGCTAGCATCCGCCCGGCGAAGAGCGAGCTCCTCAAGAGCAACGCGGAGGGGCAGATACGTGAACGCGTTAAATTTTTGCCGGTCAACTACCA
>CAZMMP010000002.1:0-17641 GCA_964567425.1 uncultured Candidatus Saccharibacteria bacterium | reverse complement strand
GGGTCATACCACAACGAGAGCACCACCAGCGCCGCAATAGTGGAATGATTCATCAGCCAGCTCAATTTACGCAACAACCAATTATGCTGCTCCTCATCGCGCACGCTCTTAATGAGCTCAATCCCCAGCCAGTCCTTTTGCGCCCAATCGTAAAACAAGATAAGCGCGTAGCACTCAACGAGTGAGAAGAGACTCATCGTGAGTCCGCCCCACAGGAGGCCCAGCCACCAGATCACGAAGGGGTACAAGAGATAGTTCAGCAACAAACTCTCGAGCTTGCTACCCATCACACCAATCGCAATTGTCGCCACCCGCGCTTGCCAGGTGGGAGGTTTAACTTTCACCGATTCATTCATTGACTCTAAGTCTACCATACGTAATTCCTCGGATATTGTTTATCGGAAAGATCTTAGCTAAACACAAATTTAGCCCACTACTTCAAATATAATATTATTTTTTAATCTTTGTCAACAAAAACACCGGGTGGTGGCCGGTGTTTTTGTTCCCCCTACTTCTTGTTCTTCTTGGGCTTCTTCTTTTCCTTGCGAGCGCCTAATCCTTTGGCCATAAAAATAAAATGATGATTGATAATTGAGCTGACGAATTAATTATAGCAGAGAATTTATTTTGGATTACTTATTAAACTGTTCCTAAAGATTTAAATACGTCACGGTGAGTTGGAGAACGGTGGCAAAGCAGACCCAGGCGAGGTAGGGCAGGTTGGCGTAGGTGACCCAGCGGGCGTGCGGGTAAATGGCGATCACGGCCCAAACGAGCGTGGTAAGGACGAGGAGAACGTCGAGCGCGGCGAGATAATTATTTTTGAGACCGAATTGGATCGGAGTAAACGCGAGATTAAAAATGAGGTTTAAGAGGAAGGGTAGGACAACGATGAAGCTCACCCGTTTTTGAAAAAATAAATATCCCACATAGCCGTACGAAATGACGATTAAAATATAGAGCACGGTCCACACCGGACCAAAGAGCCAGGCCGGCGGTGCCCACGAGGGTTTAACGAGCATGGAGTACCAGCCATAAGAATTAGATTGATTCATGCTCTTAATAATAACACAACCAACTTAGAGCCGAGCGAGGAGTTTCTTCGCTTTAAGTTCGGCCCCTTTAATGTAGCTTTGGTAATCGGGAAGGCGGGTTAGACGGCCGCGCTCGAGGACGTAGATTTGATCGAGCCGAGCGTGCTCGAGGAAGCTGCGGTCGTGGGAGACAAGGAGCACGGTGCCTTCATATGTTTTAAGCATCTCTTCCAGCGCTTCAAGAGCTTCGAGATCCAGGTGGTTGGTCGGCTCATCGAGGATGAGCGTGTTAACGCCTTGCGCGGCAAAGAGGGCGAGCAGGAGACGGGCGCGGCCGCCAGGGCTCAAGCTTGCGATCGGGGCCTCAACCTGAAGAACGTCAAAGCCAAAATGTTGGAGCAAATTGTAAACGTCGGTGCTGGTTAAACTCGCTTTCGTTTTTAAATAGGCCAGCAAAGTAGCCTCGCGGGGAAGACTCTCGTGCTCTTGCATTAGGTTACCGACCCGGACACCGGCGCCGAGGTGGAGGGTGCCCCCGAGCGGCGGCAATACTCCGGTCAGAGTCTTAAGCAACGTTGATTTGCCGCTGCCGTTAAGCCCGAGAATGGCCACGCGACTACCAGGCACAATGTCGAGCGAAATTGGCGCAAGCTGGAAAGCGCCGGAGCCCGGGTAGCCCGCAACGAGATCAGCGCACTCAATGCTAAGCGCCCCCTGGCTCTCTGTGCCCATGAGTTTAATCTCGAGCGGTTGGCGCTCGTTTGGCTGCTCAAGTCGTTCCATCCGTTTGACCCGCCGCTCCAGCACCTTGGCCTGGCGGGTAGAGCCCTTGGCCCGGTCGCGCTTGAAGCCGCGGAGCAATTTATCATTATCCGTCCCCTGCCACGCGGCCCCCTCCGCCGCGGCGTCGCGCTTTTGCTCCACCCGGGCAGTGAGCCGCTCGATCTCGGCCTGCTGCTCGCGATAATCTTGCTTGGCCCGATTACGGCGCTTCTCCGTCATCCGCAAATACTCACTATAGCTCCCGCCGGTGATCGTGAGCTCCCGCGTGTCCCAATCAATTTCAAAAATTTTGGTGGCAATGCGATCGAGGAAGCGACGGTCATGCGAGACCACTAAGCAAGCAGCCGAAGAATTACTAATAAAATCCTCGAGCCAGATGAGAGCGGGCAAATCAAGATTGTTGGTGGGTTCATCGAGCAACAACAAATCACCTCCAACCAGCAAAATCTTGATGAGGGCGATTTTGGTCTTTTGCCCGCTCGAGAGCTCACGCACGCGCTCGGTGAGTGACAACTGCTCCAAACCAAAGCCGGCGAGCATGGTTAAGATTTTATGCTCGGGAATTGGCTCGCTCCCCGTCTCTGCTCCGCTTCGCACATACTCTAAAATTGTCTCGGTGGGAGCGGTGAGTACCTCTTGGGGCAAATAGCCCACCCGGAGGCCTCGCGCGAGTGCTAGCTGACCGCGATCGGGTGCCTCAAGCCCGGCCACCAACTTGAGCAGTGTTGACTTACCCGTGCCATTTAAACCAGTGAGGGCAATTTTTTGCCCCTTCTCGATTGTGAAGGAGACACCTCCAAGCACGGCAAGTGGGCCATAACTTTTATAAATATTTTTCGCCGTCACGACGCTCATGCCTTTACAATACGCTAATTTAAAGACATAATCAAATTCAAAGAAAATTATGGCTGAACTTAAACTCGCGAACCATTACCAAGATCGTGGTACCTACGAATTTGAGCTGGTAGATAAAGACCTTGGGACAATTGGTCTCATCCAAATTAGAACCAATCCCAGCGCTTCGAGCAATTTGCCTCTCGAGATGGCCAGTCACATCTATTACGAAATTAAGCCTGAATTTCGAGAGCAAGGCTATGGGCATGAGCTCTTACGGTTGGGTTTAGTTGAAGCAAAACAGCTCGGCCTCGACGAGGTTTTTATTACTACCTACGAAGACAATCATCCCTCCAAAAAGATGATCGAAAAAGCAGGCGGGATTTTGCAAAGCCAGATTGACGTTGATGGAAGAAAGTTTTTGAAATATCAAGTAAAAATCTAGACAAAAAACGCGGTTTGCTTTTGCAGCAAACCGCGTAATGGCACGACCCTCGACTTTCACCTCCTTTCAATTAAACTTGGTGGCATCTTTTCCCGAAAAGCGCTCCATCTCTTTCATGAGCTCTTTGACTTTTAGCATTCCTTGGCGATACAACGGTACCGCTTCTTTGAGAATGAGAGCGCAGTCATCGGTAGACAGGCCCCGATTAAGTGCCGCCATCGTTAGCCATTCAGTCACGATGCCCGTCTCCCGGGGATTGTCTTTGTCAATCAGCCGACTGGCGATCCCACCTTCCATATCAGCGGCATCCAGCACATAGTTTAAGATGTTCTCTTTGCGCTCTACGCCCGCCTGCCCCGCACCCACATCAATTATTTGCTTCTGATTGAGGTTGACCACCTTCCATGTTTGTTTGATGGTCTCAAACTTCTCGATGCCCAACATTGCTGGCGACATCATAAAATGCGGTGTCTGATCAGCAGGAGTAAGTTGGGCATTGATGAGGCAGGCGGCGAAGGCAGCACGAATGTCAGTCACCTCCACCGAGAGGGTCACCTTCCAGTCATCCCCGTCCGGCTCCTCGGAGATGATCTGCAAATTACGCCAGTGAATCGGAGTTCCCTTGAGACTCTTGACGAAGACCTCTTTGTCGCGCGAGTGAGCAGTCTGTGCCCACATCTCATCATAGAGATTGAAGGTCCAATTCTTGAAAAAGGCTTGAACGAGCTTTCCTCCTGGACCAACCGATTCAGTGGCAACCGGCTTGGGAACCGAGACTGCGGTCGGCGCAGGTTCCACCGCGGGTTGTTTTTGTACTTCCTTAACGGTTTCTTTTTCACAACCCAGTAAGAAAAAACCAACAACAAAGAGTGTGGCCCGGCACGTAGTCATCCCATTACTCCCATTAAACAAGGATCGGCGGCAGCACCCGAGTGATGCCTTCTACTTATAAAATTACAAAATATCTAAGAATTGTCAAACCCCCTCCCCTTTCAGCTCCTCCACCAGTTTTTGGGCTTTTTTGGAAAGTTTGGTGGGCAGTTTGAGATGGATGCCGAGCAGGAGATCGCCGCGTTTGCCGGGCTTGTAGGGCACACCTTTACCGCGGACGCGCAGGATCTCGCCATGAGTGACGCCGGCTGGGATTTTGACTTGGAGCGTGCCGTCGAGCGTCTCCACCGGATAATCAGCTCCGAGTAAAGCATCAGAGAGCTTAACCTCAAGCTCGCGACGGAGATTGATGCCGTCGCGGCGCAGGGTCGCGTGCTTCTCCACATGGACGCGCACATAGAGATCACCCGCCACCCCGCCTTTACCGACCGCCTCGCCTTGATTGGGGAGCCGGATCATCTCGCCACTATCTACCCCCGGTGGTACCACCACCGTCACCTCTTCGCGCTTGTTAACGGTGCCAACACCACCACAGCTCGAGCACGCCTGCTCGGGCACTTGACCGCTCCCTTGGCACGTCTCGCAGGGACGTGTGGAGCTAAAGGTGCCAAAAATCGAACGGCGATTCTCTTGCAGCTTGCCTTTACCATTGCAAACCGAGCAGGTCTTTAAAGTGCTCCCCGGCTTGGCGCCAGAGCCACTGCAGGTGGCACACAAAGCAGTTTTGTTAATTAAGATTTTGCGTTCGGTGCCAAAGATCGATTCAGCAAAAGTGACTTGAATGTCAACCGACATATCCCGACCACGAGTGGGTCCGCGACCACTTCGACCGCCGCCAAAGATATCCCCGAAGATGTCGCCGAGATCAAACTCAAACCCATTCTGCCCCGCTTGGCTGAAGTCAAAGCCAAAGCCCGAGGGGTCAAAGCCCGCACCGCCGAAGCCGCCTGGATTGGAGCCAAATGCGTCGTATTGCTGACGCTTCTTTTCGTCTGACAGGATTTGGTAGGCCTCGTTCACTTCCTTAAACTTGGCTTCATCTCCCTCTTTTTTGTCGGGATGATATTTGTGGGCCAGTTTGTGGAAGGCTTTTTTGATCTCGTCTTTAGTCGCACCCTTAGAGACGCCGAGGATTTGGTAGTAATCTTTATTCGCCATTTATTTTGCTTCGGTATCGCGGACGTTGCCTTCACCCGACTGCTCGGGCGGCGTGTTAGGGGGAGTTTGAGATTGGCTCATCGCTTGGCCAATTTTTTGCATTGCCGTCGAGAGCGCCTCAACCGCCGCCTTGATCTCCTCCGGTTTGCCCGTGTCTTTAACTTTACGAACTTCGGCAATCTTCGCTTCCACCTCGGTCTTTAGCTCGGCCGGGATTTTGTCGCCATTATCCTTGAGCGCCTTCTCGGCGGTGTAGGCCAACTGTTCGGCGTGATTCCGCGCCTCGGCCGCCTCGCGCTTCTGTTGATCCTCGCTCGCGTGGAGCTCGGCCTCCTTCTTCATCCGCTCGATGTCGTCGGGCGTAAGCGAAGAGCGCGCTTCGATCCGTACCGATTGCTCTCGGCCACTCGCTTTGTCCTTAGCTTTAACGTTTAAAATGCCGTTGGCATCCACATCAAAGGTAACCTCGATCTGGGGCAGACCGCGCGGGGAGGGCGGGATGCCGTCGAGGATAAAGCGCCCCAGCGACTTGTTGTCGCTCGCGAGAGCGCGCTCACCTTGGGTGATGTGGATTTCGACACTAGTTTGATTATCCGCCGCCGTTGAAAACACTTGTGATTTGGAGGCCGGGATCGTGGTGTTGCGCTCGATCAATTTAGTCGAGACGCCGCCGAGGGTCTCGATGCCGAGCGAGAGCGGGATCACGTCTAAGAGGAGCACGTCTTTAACATCGCCTTGGAAGATGCCGGCCTGGATGGCGGCACCCACCGCGACTACCTCATCGGGATTAATCGAGCGGTTAGGCTCCTTGCCAAAGAATTTGCGCACCGCCTCCACAATGGCCGGCATGCGGGTCTGACCACCCACCAGCACTATTTCATCAATATCGCCCACCTGGTACCCACTGGCCTCGACCGCCCGCTTGGTGATCTCAATCGAGCGGTCAATAAACTCGCGCGCCAAATCCTCGAGCGTGGCGCGCGTCAGCTTCAGCAAGAGGTGCTTAGGACCGTCAGCCCCAGAGGAGATAAAAGGGATGTTGATCTCCGTTTCGGTGACACCCGAGAGCTCATGCTTCGCCTTCTCGGCGGCGTCCTTAAGCCGCTGCAATGCCAGCTCGTCTTTGGTGACATCAATCCCTGACTCTTTTTTAAACTCGTCGGCGATCCAGCGGATGATCTTTTGATCAATATCTTCACCGCCCATGTGCGAGTCGCCGTCGGTAGACTTAACTTGGATGGACTGCTCGTCGCCGCCTGCCCGACCATCGCTGGACGGGTCGCTTGAGATGTCCAAGATCGAGATGTCGAAGGTGCCGCCGCCGAAGTCATAAACGGCAATTTGCTCATTCTTCTTTTTATTAAAGCCGTAAGCGAGCGCCGCGGCAGTGGGCTCGTTAATGATGCGCCGCACCCGGAAGCCCGCGATCTCACCGGCGTTACGCGTGGCCTGGCGCTGGGAGTCGTCAAAGTAGGCCGGCACCGTGATCACCGCCTCCTCGATCTTCTCCCCCAGTTTCGCCTCCGCATCGTGCTTCAGCTTCGCCAAGATCATTGCCGAGACTTCCTCGGGGCGAAAAAATTTATCACCCATCTTGACTTTAACGCCACCGTCCTCCGAGGCTGTCATCTCGTACGACACCAGCCCTTTATCTTTTTGCACGTGCGGATCATTAAACTTGTGGCCCATCAAGCGCTTGATGCCGTAGATCGTATTCTTCGGGTTAGTGATCGCCTGGCGTTTGGCCAAGAGCCCCACCAGCCGCTCGCCGCTTTTAGAAATGGCGACAATCGAAGGGGTGGTACGCATCCCTTCCACATTCTCAATCACGCGCGGCTCACCGCCCTCCACGTAGGCCATGGCCGAATTGGTTGTCCCTAAATCAATGCCTAAAATCTTTGCCATATAATTTTAAAATAAATTACGCTTGGTAATGTCCGACTTTTACCTTGGCCGGGCGCACCACTCGACCCGCGAGTTGGTAGCCCGTTTGCACTACTTCGAGCACTTTATTATCTTCCTCGGCTTTGGCGGTTGCAAGTTGCCCAACCGAGTGGTGCTTAGCTGGGTCAAAGGCCTCGCCCAACGGGTGTAAACTCTCCAAACCGTTCTCCTCAAAGATCCGCACTAACTTTTGGTAAATATACTCTACTCCCCGCCGCCAATTCTCATTAACGCTCTCCCAAGCTGCTTTATTGCTAAAAGCCAGTTCAAAGGTGTCAGCGAGGTCTAACAGCTCCAGCAAGAGACCCGACTTCGCAAATTTGAGTGTCTCCTCTCGCCGCTTCTCCTCCTCCTTTTTAAAGTTCACGTAATCAGCTTTCAATCGCTGGCTGGTCTCTAAAAATTCCTGTCGCTCTTTCTGAACCACTTTCAACTTGTCCCGCAATCTCTTGATAGTCGCCGCCGGATTATTAGCTTCTTCACTCTCCTCTTCGCTCTCAAAACGGACATCCTCCCCTCCCTCTTGCTCTTCAATCTCCGCAGCTTCAGAGCTGGCTTGTTTAATTAAAGGCTCTCCGTGTTTAGAGCAATTTGGGTCCTGGCAAACGCCGGGCTTGTCGCTCTCGCCGCCGCACTCTCCGGTGCAAATGTACTTCGTCATCGTGGCAATATCTTAACGCAAAAATCGCGTTTGTCAAACAAAAAAGACTCGCCTACACTAGACGAATCTTTGAGTTGCGGCAAGGACCAGGTTGTTATCGCCTTCTCCTTGTTTTTCGGCGTAAGCCAGGACAACAAAGCACGCGATACGTCCTAATAATGTCACGTTGCTCAGGAGTCAGCGGCCCGATCTGCCGAAGCGCCTTTGTAATCTTTTGCCGCAATAGTCGGGCTTTGATAGCCATAGCCATCACCCCCTTTCTAACCTAGGGCGTAGCGAAAAACTGCCCCGAAGGACAGTTTTTTGTTTTCTAACGCTTGCTCCAATGGGGCGTCGCTTCGCTCTTTCAAAACCACGATTTTGAATAATTTCCTCCACGGGGGAACGCGTCTTCCCCCGACCCCTCTGTCGGCCCGCAGTGGTCCAAACGAAAAAACCACCTCTTGCGAGGTGATTTTTTGAGTTACCGTTTGGACCACTGCGGCGACTTGCGCGCTTTTTTGAGGCCGAACTTGCGACGTTCCTTTTCGCGGGCGTCACGAGTCAGCAGTTTGTTTTGGCGGAGTACTGGCTTCAGGGCCTCGTCCTTAGCTAAGAGGGCACGAGCGACACCATGAGCGACCGCCTCGGCCTGGGAGTGGATCCCACCACCTTTAATTTGGACTGTAAAGGAGAGATGGCCCTCGAGCTCGGTGGTAGCGAGGGGTTTGCTGGCCACCACGCGTAATTCTTCCGTTTTAAAATAGTCGTTAAACGGCCGATTGTTGATCATAAAGACGCCTTTATGGTTGGGCAGCAAGCGCACGCGAGCAATCGCCGTTTTGCGGCGGCCAATTGCTTCAATATACGTTTCGGTTTTAGCGGCAGACATAAAAATTATTCAGTAATGGTGAGATTAGTCATCATCGCCGGGCGCAAGCGAGTGCGTGAGAGCATCCCCTCAATCGCCACGCGGAGCGGTTCAGCGTACCCTTTCTTAGCAATAATCTGCTCCCAGGTGAGCGTGCGGAGACCGCCCGGGTAACCCGAGTAGCGTACTTTATCGGTGGTCTTTTGCTTGTGCAGCGAGAGCTTCATCTGGCTGGCGTTGATCACCACCACCTTTTGCTTGGGGGCAACATGCCGCTCGAAGGCGGGTGAGAGTTTGCCGCGGAGTGCTACAGCCGCCTCGCTGGCCACGCGACCCAAGCTTCGACCCTTAGCGTCGATAGTGATGACCGCTGGCTTAGTTTGAGCGTTAGAGAGTGACATAGGATTAAACGAATTCAATCATGGCCATTCGCGCCGAATCACTGCGACGGGGCGGCAACTTAATAATACGCGTGTAGCCGCCGGGGCGCTCTTTATACTTCGGAGCAATCTCCTTCACCAACTTGTCGGCGCGGGCAGCCGTACCCAAGCGCGCAGTGACCAAACGTCGGGAAGCTACCGTGCCCACCCGAGCATTAGTTACCAACTTCTCGATATACGGGCGGAGCTCTTTAGCCTTCGCCTCGGTGGTGGTAATCCGGCCATGCTCGATCAAGCCCTCGGCCAGCGAGCGCAACAACGCCCGGCGCTGATTAGCCGGTCGGCCGAATTTTCGATTGGCGTTGTGATGCCGCATGGTCTCGTTATTTTAATGAAATTCCTAAATTACTCAAGGCCTCCTTAATTTCGGCAATCGCCTTATCGCCAAGACCTTCAACTTCGGCCAGATCCTCCTCTTTCTTGCGAGCAAGACCGCCGACGGTCCGGATGCCAGCCGCGACAAGCGCCTTGATGGCGCGGGGCGAGACATTTAGATCCTCCACCCGCGTTTTAAGGGCTTCGTCGCGATCAGTCTTATCGCCCGAAGCCACTTCTCCTTCGCCACTGTTGGGCGCAGTTTCACTTACCTCTGACGAGATCGCTTCCGCCTTAAATCCGACCACCGCTTGGAGTTGAGCGATCATGATTTCAATTGAACGAGCGAGAGCCTCATGCGGGGAAAGCGTCCCATCGGTTTCAATCTGGAGGCGGAGACGGTTAAAGTCGGTCCGATCGCCGACGCGCATATTCTCGACCTCGTAACTCACCCGATTGATCGGCGTAAATGGAGCATCAACGAAAATGAGACCGATCTCGTTACGATCCTTGCGGAGCGCCTCCTTGGAGAGATAGCCGAGACCCTTTTCGAGCGTAATCTCGACCGTGAGTTCCGCCCCCTTCTCGGTGAGGGTAGCCAAATGAACTTCCGGATTGAGCACCTCAACTTGGCCTCCCGTCTCAAGATCTTTCGCCGTTACTTCCTTGATCCCCTTCACATTGAGCTGGAGACGCTGGGGTTCATCGGTCAGCATTTTAAAGCGCACTTTTTTGAGATTAAGGATGAGCATGATGACATCCTCCTTGACGCCCGGGATGGTCGAAAATTCGTGCGAAATCCCGTCAATCTTAAGTGAAGTAATAGCACTACCCTGCAGCGAGGAGAGGATAATGCGACGGAGCGAATTGCCGAGCGTATAGCCATACCCAGGGTAGAGACCCTCGATCTCGTAGGTGCCGCGGAAACCATCTTCACCAACCACTTTGGGCTGGCTCGGTAAGGTGATGTGTGCGTCAATCATACTAGTAAATAAATTAACGATTAAACTCGACTATAATACTCCAAAATAGCGCCAAAATTGATATCCAACTCGGAACTGCCGAACACGGGCTCCCCCTTCACTTTGCCTTCCTTAGCAAGCTCATCAAACACCAGCCATTCGGGCGCGTGATAGGTCTTGAGCCGCTCTTCCAAAGTTTTAAAAGCGCCGAGAGCGCGGCTCTGGGACCGAATCGCTACCACGTCACCCGTCTTGACCCGGTAGGACGGGATATTTTGGCGCCGGCCATTGACGGTAATGTGGCCGTGCGTCACCAACTGGCGGGCACCCAGGCGCGAGGGCGAGAGGCCAAGGCGATACACTACATTATCCAGGCGAAGCTCGAGCAAGCGGTACAACTGATTGATCGGACTCGCACCCTTGTGCTGCTTGATCGTTTTAACGTAATTAGAAAACTGGCGTTCCTTTAAGCCGTAGGCCAAGCGAGCTTTCTGCTTTTCAATCAACTGCGTGCCATACTCGGAGAGCTGCTTCGGGCGGCGACCACCACCCATCTTGCCTTTGACGGGCGAACCAGAGATCGAGAATTTGGTAGTCTGGGTCTTGGGGAAGATGCGGCTGCCGAGACGGCGGGCAATTTTATATTTAGGTCCGATTTTCATAACAAGATTTAAAAATGATTAGACGCGCCGAGGCTTCTTCGGCTTGGGACCATTAAACGGTTCGGGAGTAGCATCCTTCACCGAATTAACGACGAGACCCTTGGTCGCTAAAGCGCGGATAGCCGCCTCACGGCCGGAGCCAACACCACGCACCACCACATCCACCTCTTTAAGACCCAAGGCCATAGCTTTGTCGGCAAGAAGTTCGGCTACCTTGCCGGCCGCAAACGGCGTTCCTTTTTTGGCGCCCTTAAAACCGAGGGCTCCCGACGAGGAGGCCATGACCGCATTCCCCTCTCCATCGGCAATAGTGACAAGGGTATTGTTATACGTAGCTTGAATGTTGACGACGCCCGTAACCAGCTTGCGTTTGCCAGACACCGGTGCCGCTGCCTTAGCCTCGGCGGCGGCAGTATCAGCTCCCTCTTCAGTAGTGATGCGTTTCTTACCCATAAATTATTTAGGTTTTGCTTTCCTTACGACGGCCCGAACCCATGGTCTTGCGGACATTACCGCGACGAGTGCGCGAGTTGGTCTTGGTACGCTGGCCGCGGACCGGCAGGCGGCGAGCGTGGCGCAAACCGCGATAAGCTTTAATGTCGATCAAGCGCTTGATATTGCCACCGGTATCGCGGCGCAAAACACCTTCGATTTTATAGCCTTCGACTAGCTGACGGATCTGATTCTCTTCGGCGGGAGTAAGCTCCGTCGGACGCTTATCAAAACCGATCTTCGCCGCCGTCAAAATTTCGCGGGAGCGAGAGCGACCAATACCATAAATCGTGGTCAACGCCACCTCGAGCCGCTTGTTATCGGGCAATGTAATACCAGCAATACGCATTATCCTTGTTTTTGCTTATGACTCGGCTTCGTGGTGCAAATCACATATAAATGGCCACGGCGCTTAACCAGCTTGCAGCCGGCGCAGCGCTTTTTGATTGAAGCTCGAACTTGCATGGTTTTTATAATCGCCTAACGATCCGGCCTTTGCCGCCATAGGGGTCAAGAACGATTTCGACCTTATCCCCTACCAGCACCCGAATCCGATGGAGCCGCATTTTTCCCGCCAAATAGGCGAGGATTTGCTTGCCCGATTCGCTGTCGGGGTTTAGAGGAGAAAGCTCAACCTTGAACAAGGTATTGGGTAGTGCTTCGACTACCACACCTGAGACTGTACCGTCCTCTCGGTTGCCGTTCTGACCTGTTGCCCCGTCGGCGTGCATCATTTATTAGACAAGAGATATCCTAACAGAAGCTTAATTTTGGGTCAAGACCACCGTAATTTTAGCCGGATCAGTGGGAAAAGATTGGATCCACGGGGGCGTCACTTTGACCTCGGCTCGAGCGATACCAGGATAATTTGTAAAGATACTTTGGGCTTCTTGCTTGGCCGTACCCGCCAGCTCGGTGCGAAGGCGCTCGCTATCCACTTCGAGTTCCACTGCCGCCTTCCCGTCGATAGCTACCTCGACTTGCTTTTTTGCTGGATTTAAACTTGAGCGCTCGGGAGTGAGGATGAGCGCATTAAGATTTTTAATCATGAGCGGCTGGCCAACCAGCGAGGAGTCGAGTCGATCAGTCACCAGAGCCTTAGTTAACGCCTCTTGGGTAAAAATCAGCGCTTCGGCCGTGACCGCCAGAGTCAGCTCTTTTTCACTCACCGTCTCGGTGTAGGTATAGAGAATCGAATCATCGAAAACAACATATCCCGGCGGGAGCTGGGCCCGGACGGCCCCTCGCGCCTGCTGCTCAAGCTTGGGCTTAAGCGTCGCGAGCGCCGCCGCTCGATCGCTATCGGCCAACACCCGCTCGCTACCGCTCGCGCCTCCCGCAATCGGTGTCGCGAGAGTGGCATAAATTTTAGTAAACTGATCACTCCCCTTAAATCCCGGGATAGTTAATTTGTCGGTGCTCGAGGCTAAATTATACTCTGGCCCCGCCTGATCAGCACTCACACTGACCGTGGCCTGACCCGGTGTCCCATCAGCCTTCATCGCCGGGATCGTAGCCTGTGCGGTGAGACGATAAATTTTACCGTTAGCGGCTTCGAAACGGGTATTAGCAATCAGCGCTTGCGGCGTTTTAGCATAGGCATTATAGACGGTTACTTTACCGCTCGCCTTTTTCTCCACCTTACTACCCGCCGTAGTTTGGACGGGAAGAGCGGCGGTAAGGGGATCGATGGTGAGCGTCTCATAGGGGATAATCAACCGCTCATGGTTTAAGGTTAGTTCGGCCGTCTTGGGCGTGACCGTTATCGTCGCCTGGGCAAATGATTGGGAGGCGACATACCCGCCGCCCACAACGGCCGCAAGCACAATAATAAATAACAGCCAACGAAAGAAGCCTCCCCCGCGCCGCCGGCGCGGGGGCACTGCCGGACCACTCTCAAATGATTCGGGACTCCGCGCTGCGCGTACCACGCTTTTAGGAGGGAGAACATCACGCAAGCTTTGTTTGGGGGTTCGGATATCTTGAAACATGGAAATTATGATTTGGTTGCTAAAATTTTATCATAAAAAGTTTTTTCTACCAGTTCGGGATTAAATTCGGCAGCAGGAAGCAAGCTGATCTTGAAGCTTGGTCGAGAGATAATCAGACTCCGAGCCGGCACCGCGGCTAGCCAGGCGGTTAAAAGTTCGGCTACCTCTCCCTCGCCCGCCACCACCAGATCAGTCGGCAACAAGTTCCCCACGAGCACCTGCGTTTTAGCGGCCGTAAATGCTGCCAGCCAGGCATCGCGAGCGACTCCCGCGGCTTGAACCGCCGGCCCGGCGGCGGCAGAGGCTAGCTGACCAGCGACATAGAGGCGCACCGTAGAACGCGTTTCAGTCGGAGTGGACCCTAATTTCTGCGCCAGCAAACGAAGCAGCGTATTCCCTCCAAACGGGAAGGAAACAATCGTTTTGGGCTCTCCTTCCCACAGTAAGGTAAGTTCACTTACCTCATCGCCCAACTCGAGCAAAAGATAATTTGCCGGTACCGGACTGGGCGCTAATCCGAGCACCCGCAATAACACAAACCCCGATGAATAAAAATCAATCTCTCGAAGATGCAAGACGTTCGCCACCACGGACCGGAACGTGTCTAAAATCTGGGTCGGAGCAATACTAAGATACTGGTTGATTTCGAGTCGTTGTGCTAATTGTCCGTGGGGTTGCGTAAGAGGGTACCCATTAGCCGAAAACCCAAGCACGGCGCTCTCGAGCAGCTCGTGGCCAGTGGTAGCCGCAGCCGTTTGAGCCTGGCTGATCAATCCATCAATCAGTTTGGAGTTAACAACAAAGGGAGTCGCAGCTTGGGTAACCAAGCGATGTGCTTGAGCGGCATAAAAAGGAGCCGGTAAAAAAAGGCAAGCGCGTTGGATGGGCCGTTTGGCAATTTGCACCAACTGCTCGAGCGTTTGTTTGACTCCGCCAACGGTAGCACTGACCATACGCTCTACAGTAATCTCACTCGAGAGAGGTATCATTGCTTCCGTCCTGGTTACCACGCGACCATCAGCCACTAATTGAGTGCTGATCTTGCTCTCGCGAATACTCACCAGAACTGCTGACGAAGACATGTGCTAAAAAGTATAGCATACAAAACGGCCCTCTCGACTCCACTTGTGCTCGCGGGAGCACAAATTTCATCTCGAGGGCCGCCCCAGACGGGGGTGTAGTGAAACTACCGTTCATCGCTTGCGCACCAAGATCGTCAAACCAGTCACCGCCAGCCAAACCAAGCTTGGTTCCGGTACGGGCGTGGCCGAAACAATCACTTGATCAATCGCCACCCGATCCGTTGTCCCGTCAAAAATGCCACAAAAAATAATCTGGGCAGTCGGATCGTTGGCCAGCGATACCGGCAAATCGAGTGTAATTGTCTGCCAAGCAGTACTGACTGGCACAGCAGAATAATCAGCCACCACCACCTCTGTCGCTCCCGCCGCCACAGTGCTGCAAACCATGAAGTGATCACCACTTTCAAGGGCGCCGCGAACAAAGAAGTCAAACTGCACTTGAGCATCCTGATACCCCGCTAATGAAACGGTCTTAGCGAGCCGCGCTCCCTCGGTGGTGGTCGGCCCCTGCAAATCACCGCCGCGACTCCCCACCGAAGCGGCTTGGGCCGAAGCCAAACTCTTCCAGGGTGCATCGGCTCGATCCCAGGTGGGCAGTAAAGAAGACGCTTCAAACCCATCACTCCAGATGGGTACCGAAGCCATCACAACGGTTGGTGGCGACAAGCACAACAACGTCACTACCAGAGACAGAAAAACGATCTTTTTCATCGAACTCTCCTCTCGGTAAAAAACGACGCTGAAAAATTATGCCGGGACACGTGCCCGGACGAAATTTTACTCTCGAAAGACCAACTCCGCGGAGTATTGTAGCACCTTGCTCTGCTAAAAGTTTTCCACAGCTCAACTATTCAAGCACCGCCTTGATCCGGCGCACGCCGGCGGCCACCGCTTCCTCTTTAGCGATTGTAAAGTGACCAAGCTCGGCGGTGTTGCTCACGTGCGGCCCACCGCAAAATTCTTTGGAATAAGCGGAGTTGAGATCCGCGCCAATATAATACACGCTCACCTGCTCGCCATACTTATCGCCAAAAAAGTGGAGCGCACCGGTCGCTTCTGCCTCGGCTTTAGGCAAAATCACTGATTGGACTGGTAATTTTTCGCTGATCTTCTCGTTCACAATCCGCTCCACCTCTTGTTTTTCAAAATCTGATAGTTTAGCGGGGTGAGTAAAATCAAAGCGCAGGCGTTCAGCGGTGATATTACTCCCCTTTTGTTGCACGTGATTCCCCAGCACTTGTCGCAGCGCTTGATGTAAGAGATGGGTCGCGGTGTGATACTTTGTTTCCCTCTCCCCCGTACTCGCGAGCCCCCCTTTAAACTTTTGCTCGGCACCCGCACGAGAAAGTTCCTGATGTTTAGCCAGCTCCTGTTTAAATTCTGTTTCATTTACTACTAAGTGCTTCGCGTTAGCCAATTCTTGAGTTAACTCAAACGGAAAACCGTAGGTGGAAAAGAGTTGGAAAGCGGTCTGGCCGGAGATATTTTGATCGGCAATTTTCTCAAACTCGCGCATTCCCCGTTCGAGCGTCTGGCGAAACTTAAGTTCTTCTTGATTAATCTCACCCAAAATAGACTCGCGCCGCAACTCGACTTCGGGATAGACATCCTTATATTTGGCAATCACCACGTCGGCAATCTCGGCTAACGCTCCGGCCTTTAACTCCAACTGGTCCGCCTGCCAGACGGCGCGACGGAGCAGACGACGGAGGATGTAGCCGCGATCGGTGTTGGCGGGCGTGACGCCATCGGCAATCATAAATACGGCCGTGCGGAGGTGGTCGGCGACAATCCGCCGAGCCTTTTCATCAGTTACGCTTGAGAGCTCGCTAATTTTTTTGAAAATAGGCTGAAAGAGGTCGGTCTCGAACACGTGGTCGAAGCCGTTGACCACGGCCGTGGTCCGCTCCAAGCCCATGCCGGTATCGACGTTGCGCGTGGCGAGCGGCTCATACTGACCCTCTCCCGTCTTGTTGAACTCCATAAAGACGTTGTTCCAGACCTCGATTAATCTGAATGAATCAACTAAATCAGAAAAGCGGCCCCCCAGTGTCCCAGCCTGCGGTCGGGTATCATAAAAAATCTCGGAATCGCCGCCGCAGGGGCCGGTCGCACCCGCGATCCAAAAATTATCTTTGCTGCCGAGCGGGATAATGCGGACGTTCTTTCCCATCATCTCATCGTCACCGGCGACTTCGGCCGCGATACCGGCTTTAGCAAAAATTTCTTTCCAAATCTCTACCGACTCATCATCGCGCGGAATACCTTGCTCGCCTTTGAAAACAGTAACGTAAAGGCGCTGGGGATCTAATCCTAAACCTTCTTCTGTGCTCGTTAAAAATTCAAAACTCCAGGCCAGCGATTCTTTTTTAAAATAATCACCGAGCGACCAGTTGCCAAGCATTTCAAAAAACGTCAGGTGCCGATTGTCACCAATGTCCTCAATATCGCCAGTGCGGACACATTTTTGCACGTCGGCCAGGCGCGTCCCGGCTGGATGAACTTTGCCCAGTAAAAATGGGACGAGCGGTTGCATCCCAGCGGTATTAAAGAGCGTGGTCGGATCATTTTCGGGCACCAACGAGGCGGAGGGGATAATGGCATGCCCCCGCCGCTTAAAGAATTCCAAAAACCGCCGTCTAATTTCCGCCGCCTCCATATAGCAGAGAGTCTAGCAAATTTAGCTGATTATGCCACCGCCCACACAGACATCGCCGTCATAGAGCACGAGCGATTGGCCAGCCGCGAGAGCAGCGGGCGGTTCGTCAAAATAAATATCTAACATCCGATGTTCAATATTTTTGGCGAGGATACGACAGGGCACTAATTCACCCCGATGGCGGATGCGGGCAAACAGACCTTTGCTGGAGATTTTCGTTGGTTCGGAAATCCAGTTAACCTCGCGCAACTTCACTTCTTTGTGTTCCCGCCAAACTTTTTCTGGGGCGTCAGAGACAATTAAAATATTTTTAGTTAAATCTCGCCCAACCACATAGTACGGTTTTTGCTGCGGCGAAGTTTGGTGAATGGTAAATCCGTGCCGTTCACCGATGGTATACAAAATGGCACCATCATGCTCGCCAACTTTTTCTCCCCG
>CAZMMP010000001.1:0-34572 GCA_964567425.1 uncultured Candidatus Saccharibacteria bacterium | reverse complement strand
AGGCGGTGCGGTATGGTTTGGCGCAGCAGATTATTTAACCACCAGCAAACCGTTAACTAAAAGTTAATGCTCTTACGCTAGTCTGAAGGCGGTCGAGTGATTATCAGCTCATTAATCTGCTCACCCTATCGGACCTATGGCTAACACCAACAATGGCAGTCGACGTGGCTTCGCGAGTATGTCTCCGGACGAGCGCAGCCGTATCGCTTCGCTGGGCGGCAAAGCCGCTCATGCCAAGGGCACGGCCCACGAGTTTGACTCGGAGGAAGCGCGCCGCGCCGGCCGCAAGGGCGGCAAAGCCTCCGGGATGAACCGAGGTACTCGTCGCTAAGACGCCTCGCAATAAAATCGCCTTCAGTGCTCCCGGCCAGCATCGGGAAAGTCATCTGAAGGCGATTTTATTGCCGCGTTTTTGTTTTGCAAATTGCAAATTAAGAGGCTTTGCCGCGCCGACTCCGTTTGCCGCCACTGCGGCCAATCCGGGCCATGTGGATGCGATCTTGACTCACCGACTGACCACCTTTTTTGCCGGCGCGGCGCGCTTCCTCGCTGGTAAATTGGTGAGCAGTGCCCGCTTCGTGCGCCGCCCGGCCGCCGCGGGCCGCGATCTCGCGTCGCCGTTCGACACTCATCGATGCAAAGCCTCGTCGTTTAATATTGTTTGGTTTGGTGGGCATAGGCCTAGAATATACGAAGATGTAATGAAGGTAAAGTTAATCGGCGGTTGACGTCGCTTTGATGCGATAGCCGAGGCCGCGGACGGTTTCCAAAATTTTTTGGCCGCGGTTGTTGATTTTTTTGCGGAGATTTTTGATATGCACATCAACGATATTAGAAGCCGACGTAAAGTCGTAACCCCAGAGATGGTCAATGATCTGGTTGCGGCTCACCACTTGGTTGGGATGGCGCATCAAGTACTCCAAGAGCGAAAATTCTTTAACCGTAAGGGCGACTGGCTGGCCATGACGCGTCACTTGACGGGTTTTAGTATCCAGCAAGAGATCGTTTACTTCCACTTGGGCTGGCTGATCTTCGGGCGGACGGCGGAGAATCGTTTTAATGCGTGCCAAGAGCTCCGGCATCGAAAACGGTTTGGTTAAGTAGTCATCCGCTCCCGCTTCTAGGGTGGCGATTTTATCTTCTAAATTGTCGTGAGCGGTGAGGACGAGGATCGGGATCCGGATCTTGTCGTGGCGCAACTCTCTGCAGATTTCGAGACCGTTTTTGTCGGGGAGACCCAAATCTAAAATCACCAAATCATAGTCCTGATGTGACATGGCGAGCCGCCGGAGGGCCGCTTCGCCGGAGGCGAGATGATCGACCGCATACGACTCCTTCTCCAGTGTTTTTTTCAACAGCGTGGCGATCGTCTCTTCGTCTTCGACAATAAGTAGGCGCATACGATTTAAAGGGTGCGGACGCAATAACCGACGCCGCGGATGGTTTCAAGAACGGGAGCACTGCCGGCGGCAGCGATTTTTTTGCGAAGATTGTTAATGTGAACGTCGACGATATTGGAGAAGGAGTCAAAATCGTAATCCCAGACGTGGTCCAGGATATCCTCGCGCGTCAGCACCTGATTGGGGTGTCGGCAGAGGTACTCAACAATCGAAAATTCTTTTAAGGTCAGGGGGATTTCCTTGTTCTCATAGAATAGCTTCTTTTTTTCGGTATCAAGAGTGAGGTTGCCAAGCGTAAGAGTGGGGGAAAGAATCTTTTTTGGCCGTCGACCTAACGCTTTGAGCCGAGCCAGCAGTTCGGGGATAGCAAAGGGCTTGGTAAGATAATCGTCCGCGCCGGAGGCGAGGCCGAGCACTTTGTCGTCGGCCTCGGCTTTGCCGGTGAGGAGGAGAATGGGCAAATCCAAGTGCCGCAAGCGCAACTCCCGGGCCAGCTCCACTCCATCACGATCGGGGAGACTCCAGTCAAGAATCAGCAAATCGTACCCGTCGGGGTTGCTCACTAAGGCGGCTTCCCCCGCCGCGGCGGTAAGAGCATAGCTGGCCTCATGGTTATCCGTCGTTAAACTTGCCACTAAGGCTTCGGCAAGAGTTTGATCATCTTCGACGATAAGAATGCGCATGGGGATACTGTTTTAGAGTACTAAAATTTGCTCGACTGGTCTAAGTGTCATCAGTTTTGGTGAAGATAGCATTAATTTAAGGCGGTGCTATAATAGCGCATTATTAAGCAAGCGTGGAAATAACGAAATGGAAACGACAAAATGGTCAACGGGGACGCTTGTCGCACTCGTTGTGGGCTTGGTGGTAGGGTTTTTGATCGGCTGGGGCGTATTCGCGGGTAATTCAACGGGGTCTAAGAGTGGTGCTACTGGCAGCTGGGGTGAGACGGCAAGCTCAACGGAGACAGGGACAGAAGGAGATACGACGGCGAGCGAGGCTAGCTCGAGCGATGACTCAACAGGCGTGATGGTAAGCAATGCCACCGGTTTGGGCAGCAGCGCAACCACCTTTAGTGTCAACAATCAGGTAGCTGGTCCGACTGTGAATGTTTTAAATGTAACCACGGCCGGCTCAACCTGGGTGGCAGTGCGCGATTACCAGGGCGGCAAGCTCGGCAATATTCTTGGTGCTCGTCGGATTGATGTGCCGTCACAAGCGGGTGTAGCGGTGCAATTGCTTCGCCCCACTCTCGCGGGTCACATTTATGCCGTAGTGCTCTACCGGGATAATGGCGATAAGCTCTTCAGCTCCAAAACGGACACGCTCGTGTCGGGTGAGCTCGCGAGCTTCATGGCAAAATAATATCCGTGTACTTTAAGCTTCACGTTACTCCCGAAGCTAAGCGCCCCGGCGTCCTCGCGACGCCGGGCGGTGTGTTTAAAGTGGCGGTTAAGGAAAAGGCGGAGCACAACTTAGCTAATCGCCGGGCTTTGGAGAGTCTAGCGCAACACTTAAACATCGACCCTAAAGCTCTGCGGATTGTGAGTGGCCACCGCAGTCCTCATAAAATCATCCACTTGACGCGGTAGACAAGTCAGGGGGAAAAAGCTATCCTTGAGTAGAAATGAGCTGTTGGTTGGCGCGGGCCAGCCTGTTGCTCATTTGATCATTTCTTTTTTTGGAGAATGTAGACATGGATCGTCTACAAACTGTCCGTTCTCAACCCCCGCAGGGGGTGTCGGGAACTCGCATTGTTGCTTTGGTGGCGTTCGCTAAGCTTTCTGCGCTGAAGTGGCGTCAACAAAGGTTTGAGACGAAGTCGGTCAAGCCAGACACCGCCAGGGTCACGCGCGCGCATCCTGGCCAAGCCCTCTGTTTTTGACCACTCTTTTCTTAGGCCCAAGCCCCGAACTCATGATGAGTTTCGGGGCTTCTATATGTTACACTTAGCCCATGACATTTATCCAAGCTATTTTGCTCGGCTTCGTTGAGGGCATTACGGAGTTTTTACCGGTTTCTTCAACCGCCCATCTCATTCTCGTCGAAGCTTTTTTAAAAATTGCCGAAACGGACTTTGTTAAAAGTTTTACCATTGCGATCCAGCTGGGAGCGATTGTGGCGGTGCTGCTCCTGTATGCTCGTCGCTTGGTGCGCGATTGGCGACTCGTTACTAAAGTGTTAGTCGCCTTTATCCCTACAGCCCTCATTGGCCTCGCGCTCCATGGCATAGTGAAAAGTTATTTGCTGGGCAATGCGGCGGTGGCGCTTGCGGCGCTCGCGGGCGGCGGTGTGGTGCTCATTTTGTTTGAGCGCTGGTATCACCGGTCTGGCCGCGAAGGCCGAGGGGCCGAACTTGAGCGTCTTAACTACCGAGCAGCCACGACTATTGGCGTGGTGCAGGCGCTGGCTATTATTCCCGGCATTTCGCGCTCGGCCGCCACTATCGTGGCCGGCCTCGCGCTCGGCCTCTCCCGCGAGGCGATTGTTGAATTTTCCTTTCTCCTCGCCATCCCGACCATGGCCGGGGCAACCGCGCTCGATCTCTTAAAATCTGGCGGCAGCTTCACCGGCTATGAATGGTTTCTCTTGGTCGTCGGCTTTATTTTCTCGTTTATTTTTGCCCTGGTCTCCATTCGCTGGCTCTTACGTTATGTTCGCCGCCACAGCTTCACGAGCTTTGGCATTTACCGCCTCGTCCTAGCGCTTGTCGCCTGGTTTTGGATTTTTTAAGCGAGGGCTTAGGGAACTAGGCTCCTACTTCGGATGAAGTTTGCCGTACTTCTTTGGTAATAAGGTGACCGCTGGGGTCAAGGGTATAAATGACAATTGCGCCAAACGGCATTTCCACATCAGCAATTCCCTCGTCGGATATCCCCTCGATCCATTTAATAATTGAGCGTAAAGAATTGCCGTGGGCAACCACAAGTACGTTTTTTCCCTCTTGAAGTTTGGGTAAAATCATACTAGTAAAGTAGGGAACTGTGCGTTCGTACACCATTTTTAATGATTCTCCGTTAGGGACGGGGTAGTTCCACCCGCGGCGCAGTTTTTTAAATTCTTCCGGACCCAGCAACTTTTCCATTTCCCATTTATTTTTTCCGGTGTAATCACCATAATCTCGTTCATTCAATGCGATGGAGTGTTCGGTAGGAACCCGATAGCGCTCGCAAATATTTAACATACAGGATAACGTCTCAATTGAGCGTACCTGCATTGAAGCGAACGCTTGATCAATATGGATATCCTTAATGAGTAGGCCCATGTCCTCGGCTTTTTGAAAGCCATAGTCAGTTAAGCGTTCGTCTCGAATCCCTGTCCATTTGCCGAGTTTATTCCAACGCGATTCGTGATGGCGGGCAAGCAATAATTTGCCCATAGGGTTAGATTGGGTAGTCATAGTCGTAGTTTAACGGGTTTTTAGTGCAAATTCAATGCGTTTTTACCCGGAAAGAGGGCCTTGCCTGCCTGCGCAGACAGGTCACCGAGGGCTTCCTCGATCCTTAGCAGTTGGTTGTATTTGGCGACGCGTTCGGAGCGGCAGAGCGAGCCGGTTTTAATTTGGCCGGTGCCAAGCCCGACGACGAAGTCAGCAATCGTCGTGTCCTCCGTCTCGCCCGAGCGGTGGGAGACCACGCTGGTATACCCATTTTCCTTCGCTAATTTAATGGCCGCGATCGTTTCGCTCACCGTCCCAATTTGGTTTAGTTTAATCAAGATAGAATTGCCAACTTTTTGCTCAATACCCATTTGTAAGCGGCTAATATTCGTTACAAAGAGATCGTCGCCGACGAGCTGAACTTTTGAGCCTAAGGTTTGCGTCAGCAATTTCCACCCCTCCCAATCATCTTCGGCCAAACCGTCCTCGATCGAAACGATGGGGTATTTTTTGACCCAGGCGGCGTAAAATTCCACCATCTCGGCACTGGTGAGCTGTCGTTTTTCGGTCGCTAAATTGTATTTGCCGTCAGCATAAATTTCGCTCGCCGCCGCGTCCATGGCGAGCGCGATATCGATCCCCGGCGTGTAGCCCGCCTTGGTGATGGCCTCCAAAATAATCTCAATCGCCGCCTCGTTGGAGGGGAGTGATGGAGCGTAGCCGCCCTCATCGCCAACACCGGTGGCGAGACCTTTGCTCTTTAAAATCTTTTTTAATTGCTGAAACACCTCCACGCCATAGCGCAGCGCTTCGTGGAACGAGGGCGCGCCGACCGGCATGATCATAAATTCTTGGAGATCGGTCGAATTTTCAGCGTGCTTGCCGCCGTTTAAAATGTTCATCATCGGCACCGGTAAACTCAACTCGTTCCCCAAGCCAGCGGTTTTTTGAAAATACACATAGAGCGGGATATTCTCGGCGCGAGCGCTCGCGTGCGCAAAGGCGAGCGAGACGCCCAAGATCGCGTTCGCCCCCAGTTTGCTTTTATTTTCTGTACCATCAAGTGCGATCAACTTTTCATCCAAAGTCTTTTGGTCACAATCTTGGCCAATCAGAGCCGAAGCGATTTCGCCATTCACATTCCGGACCGCTTGTTGCACGCCCTTACCGCCGTAGCGCGCTTCGCCATCGCGGAGCTCCACCGCCTCATGGCTCCCAGTCGAAGCACCCGAGGGTACGGCGGCTCGTCCCATCACCTCTCCTTTATCTCCCGTTACCCTTACATCAACTTCAATCGTGGGATTGCCCCGTGAATCAATAATTTCCCGCCCCCAAACTTTTTGTATTTTTGCCATGATTGTATTTAATTTCCGCCCCATCATAGCACATCTCTTCAGCGCTGCGATGATCTTGAATGAATTTAATTTGCGTGTTAGATTATAGGCAGAGTTTGCATTAATGGTGATGCGGCCAGGAGAACCAACCATGAGTCGAAAAAGTTGGGTAAAATGGGTTCTGTTGCTGACTGGGTCGTCGATGGCAACTTTTGCGATGGGGAATTATCTGGCTGAATGGTTATTGAAGCTTGTCATGGGATCCGCTGTGGCGGGCAAGTAAGAAGGTAAAAGGGGAAAAGGGAAATATTTCGCGCGAGCCGTTCCGGCTCGCGCTCTTTTTGTTTCAGGTTACTTTGTGATAAGTTTAAAAATAATGACCCTTACTACCCACGCCGTTGTTGGTGCCGCGATCGCGGCAGCGATGCCGAATCATCCGGTGCTGGGGATCGTCTTAGCTTTCGCGAGCCATTTTGCCCTCGATGCGATTCCGCACTGGGATTACCATCTCCGCTCGATGGCGGAGGACGAAGCTAACCCACTGAAGAATGACATGAAATTTGGCTGGGATTTTGTGATTGATTTATTTAAAATTGGTTTTGATTTTTTGCTCGGCCTTGTGCTTGGTTATTTGATCGGCGGGTGGTGGTTGGGCCTCGCCGGTGGGCTTGCCGGGCAGTTACCTGATTTTCTCCAGTTCGTCTATTTTAAATTCCGCCGCCCGCCGATCACTTGGCTCCAGCGCTTCCATGTGTGGATTCACACTTCCCACAAGCTGAAAGGGAAGCCACTCGTTGGCATCGCGAGCCAACTCGCGCTCATTATTGCTGTTTTGCTCCTCGTCCAGTATCATTAACGATTATTACTCGTTTTTTTATTTACTGACACTCGATCATGGACCAGACATATAAGTATATTAAGTTCTTTAAAGAATTAGCCTTAACGGACATCGGCCAAGTCGGAGGCAAAAACGCTTCGCTGGGCGAAATGTATCGCCATCTCGCGCCGCAGGGTGTCCATTTGCCTAACGGTTGTGCCACCACCGCCGCCGCTTATTTTTATTTCCTTGATTCAACCGGTCTCCGGCCCAAAATTGAAGAATTGCTCGCGGGTTTAGATATTAAAAATCTTGATGAACTCCATCGTCGCGGCGAAGCGATCCGCACTCTCATTTCCCAAACTGAATTGCCAACGGATTTGAAGGATGAAATTGTGCGAGGGTATGATCAGCTAGCCGCCGAGCTTGGTCAGCCTAATCTGGTGGTGGCGATCCGCTCGTCCGCGACAGCGGAAGATTTGCCCAATGCTTCGTTTGCCGGCCAGCAAGAGACGTATCTCAATATCAGCGGTCATGAGGCCGTGCTCCGGGCGGTGCGCGACTGCATCGCCTCGCTCTTTACTGATCGAGCGATTGTGTACCGGGTCGAGAACGGCTTTGAACACATGAAGGTGGCGCTCTCGGTCGGCATCCAGCAGATGGTGGCGGTGCGAGCGGCCGCCGCCGGCGTGATGTTTACTATCGACACTGAATCCGGTTTCAAAAACGTCGTGGTCATCAACTCTATTTACGGCATCGGCGAGAATATCGTCAAAGGTCGAGTCAGCCCCGATGAGTTCACTATCTTTAAGCCGACCAGGGCGATCATCAAGCGCAAGCTGGGAACGAAAAAAGAGAAGATGATCCCCGGCGAGGGGAGCACCACCAAGAATCTCGACGTCTCGATTGAGGATCAAGAGCGCTATTCCATTACTGATGAGCAAGTTAAAACGCTGGCGGATTGGGGTCTTAAGATCGAGGCGCATTATGGTAAGCCTATGGATATCGAGTGGGCGCTCGACGAAGATAACGGGCAGCTTTACATTGTGCAAGCGCGCTCCGAGACGGTCGAATCGCGTAAGAATACGAATATCATCGAGGAGTACAAGTTGGTGGAGAAGGGCGAGCTCTTGGCGACCGGTTCTTCGGTGGGGAATAAGATTGGAGCCGGGCGCTCAAGCAAAATTATGGAGCTTAAGGATATCGCCTCCTTCCAAACCGGCGACGTGCTCGTCACCGATATGACCGACCCTGACTGGGTGCCGGTGATGAAGCAGGCGAGCGCCATTGTCACCAATAAAGGCGGGCGCACCTGTCACGCCGCCATCGTCTCGCGCGAGCTCGGCATCCCGTGCGTGGTCGGCACGGGCAACGCTACCGAGAAGATTGCCGACAAGACTGACATTACGGTGAGCTGTTCCGAGGGCGATCAAGGATTTGTCTATGCCGGCAAGCTCAAGTTTGAAATTGAAAAAACGGATGTGACGGATCTTAAGCAGCCGAAAACCAAAATCATGATGAATGTCGGCTCGCCGGATCACGCCTTTCGCTACGCCCAGATCCCGAACGACGGCGTCGGGCTCGCTCGCGAGGAATTTATTATTGATTCGCACATTAAAATTCATCCCCTCGCTCTGCTTCAATTTGAGCGCGTGACTGACCCGGCCGCGCGAGCCGAGATCGAGCGGCTGACTCGAGGTTATCAGAACAAAGCAGACTACTTTATTGACAAGCTAGCTGAGGGGATGGCGGTGATTGGCGCGGCCTTTCATCCGAACGATGTGATTATCCGCTTCAGCGACTTTAAGACCAATGAGTACGCGGGCCTAATCGGGGGCAAAGTGTTTGAGCCGGTGGAGGAGAATCCGATGATCGGCTGGCGCGGCGCGAGCCGCTACTACAGCGAGGGGTACAAAGAGGCGTTTAAGCTTGAGTGCGCGGCGCTCAAAAAAGCGCGCGAGCAATTCGGTCTCACCAACATCAAGGCAATGGTCCCGTTCTGCCGCGACTTGAACGAGGCGCATAAAGTGCTTGAGATTATGGCCGAGTGCGGCTTACGCCGAGGCGAAAACAGCTTCCAGGTTTACTCGATGATCGAGATCCCCTCAAACGTTATTTTAGCCGATGAGTTTGCCAAGCTCTTTGACGGTTTTTCGATCGGCTCCAACGACTTAACCCAGCTTACGCTCGGGGTGGACCGCGATAACCATCTGATTGCTCATGTGTATGACGAAAACAATGCGGCGGTGAAAGAGTTGATCAGTCGAGTGATTAAAATCGCCCGCGAGCACGGCACGAAGATTGGTCTCTGTGGCCAAGCCCCATCAGATTATCCGGAGTTTGCCAAGTTCCTTGTGGAGCAGGGAATTGATAGTATTTCTCTGTCTCCGGATGTGGTAGTCAAGACCACTATTGCCATCGAACAATTAGAGCGCCAATTAGGCCGGAGTTAAACTAATCTGTAATGTATTCTAAAAAAACTAAAATTGTGGCCACGATTGGCCCGGTAACCGCTCATGAAAAAATGTTGGAGCAGTTGGTGCGTGCCGGTCTTGATGTGGTGCGGATCAATTTTTCGCACGGAGACTTTGCCGAGCATGCGCCCAAGGTGGCCTATGCCCGGAGCGTGGCCAAGAAGCTCGGCCGGCCGGTAGCAGTGATGCAGGACCTCTCGGGTCCCAAGTTCCGCTTGGGCGATTTTTACCAGGAGCGGGTGCAGCTGGAGGAAGGGAAGCTAATTACCCTCACGCCCGAGAAGATTGTGGGCAACGAGGAACGCGTCTCCATTAATTACCCCACGCTTGCCCAGGAGCTCAAGGTGGGGAACGAGATCATGGTTGATGACGGCAAGAAGCGCTTGCAGGTAGTGGACTTTAAGGGCGACGACGTGGTGTGTAAAATTATCGTTGGTGGCGACACGAAGGGGCGACGCGGCGTCAACTTCCCCGGGGCGTATCTTAAGGTGAGCTCGCTGACGGAGAAAGATAAAAAAGATCTCGCCTTCAGCTTGGAGAACCCGGTGGACCTGATTGCCTTCTCCTTCGTCCGCCGGCCGGAGGACGTGACGGAGCTCCGAGAGATCTTAAACGCTCGCGGCACCAAAGAGCTCATTATTGCTAAGATCGAGACCCAGGAGGCGGTGGAGAATTTGGACGCAATTATTGCGCTCACTGATGGCGTCATGGTGGCACGCGGCGACTTGGCGGTGGAGATCCCGGCGGAGGACGTGCCCTTAGTCCAAAAAGAGATCATCGCCAAATGTCATAAAGCCGGTAAGCCAGTGATCACGGCAACCCAGATGCTCGAGAGCATGATCAAGTCGCCGGTGCCGACTCGGGCCGAAGTCTCGGATGTGGCCAACGCGATTTTGGACGGTACTGACGCGGTAATGCTCTCCGAGGAGACGACGCTCGGAGCCTATCCGGTGGAGGCCGTCAAAGTGATGGCTCGGGTGGCGACGCGCATTGAGCGCGACAAGACCTACGAGCGTCGCGATCCGGAGTTCTTCCACACCAATAGCGTTACTGATGCGGTCTCCAACGCGGTGGTGGAGGCGGCGACTCATCTTGGGGTCAAGTATATTGTGGCTCTCACCAACTCCGGCTTTACTGCTCGAATGGTCGCTCGCTACCGACCGCATCAGACGATTTTGGCGTTGACTCCTCGCGAGCAAACGTGCCAGCAATTGGCCTTGAGTTATGGCGTGGTGCCGATTGTGGTGCCCACCTTCCGTAATGTGACTGAAGTGATGGAACTGGTGCGGGCCACGGTGTTGAAGGAGAAGGTGGCTAAAGAAGGAGAGCGGGTGCTGGTAGTGGGTGGGATGCCGTTCGGTGAAGTGGTGGATACGAATATGATGGTCGTGGAAGTGATTTAACCAGATTAATTTTTTAAATCATGAGTCTACACCTCAATCTTAAAGCAACCTACATTGAGTTAACGGACGCGATCCGGAGCTATGTCGAGCAAAAGATCGGAACGATCGAGAAACTGCTCCCCGCGGACGATGAGAGCGCGGTAGCGAATGTGGAAGTAGGGAAGGAGACCCGGCATCATGAGAAAGGAGAGATCTTTCGGGCCGAGGTGCGGCTCCACTTTCGCGGCCACGATCTCTACGCGGCGGTAGCCGATCGCGATCTCTACGCGGCGATTGATGGCGTCCGGGATGAAATTACTCGTCAAATTAATTCGGCCTTAACGAAGAAGAACACTCTCCTGCGGCGGGGCAGCCGAGCCATCAAAAACACGCTCCGGGGCTTAAATCCCTGGAAATAATCATGATCAAAAAAATACTCGGTGTGCTGGGTTTGCTCGTTGTTCTTGGGGTTTTGTTAGCCGTGACGCAAGAATCAAAAATTATTAAATCAAAGGAAGCAGTCCGAGACGTTAACTTTAAAGCCATTATGCCCGGCATTAACCCCCATGCGGTAATTAGCACCAACTATGGAATAATCGAAGTAGAACTTTTGAAAGACAAAGCACCCAATACGGTGGCCAATTTTGTGAAGCTCGCGAGTGGCGGCTTTTACGACGGGACGCTCTTCCATCGCGTCATCCCCAACTTTATGATCCAAGGGGGCGATCCGCTGACCAAGAGCCAGCCGACCACCTGGGCCGTGCATGGCACCGGCGGTCCAGGCTACGCGTTTGCCGATGAGCCGAACGACGTTAAATTAGTTCGAGGAATCATGGCAATGGCCAATGCCGGGCCCAATACCAATGGCTCGCAGTTTTTTATCATCACCGCTCCGGCCACGGATTGGCTCCAGGGCAAGCATACCGCCTTTGGTCGCGTGATCTCGGGGATGGAGGTAGTCGATAAGATTGAACAGGTAAAGCGAAACCAAAACGACCACCCTCTTACCGACGTTCGAATTGAGAAAGTGGAGATTAAGTAACTATTGACACAATAATTAGAGTCTGATACCGTTAGATTGGATCGCCGAACAGAAGGAGACCATTAATGTTCATTGGTGTCGTCAGAAAAAACGGTCGGAAGTATTTTTTGTTTTTTCGGATCGGCCAGCAGTGCGTCTGTTCTCGACCACTTGTTTCGCGGAACCAGGCGTGGCAGGAGGTAGCTTCAGCCATAGTAATGGGTGTCGCCGACGGAACGCCTGAGGAAAAGCGTCGGATGCAGAGCAAGATTTTGGCGTTGCCGTTGCCTGAGACCGATGTGGTCGCGGAAGATGAGTTGGAGCGCGAGGAGCGCCGGGCTCAGACAGCGAGATGGCGCCGGGCCCCGCGTTGATCGTACTGCGCCGCTCGGGAGCAGAGGAGGAAAATGATTTTCCTCTGAAATCGCCTGGATTTTCCAGGCGATTTTTTAGTGTTTATTTTGGCCCCGAAGGTAACTTTCCCACTCCATTTCTTTTTTGCCTTCGGGGATGACGCGATCAAATTTTAATTCGTCGTTCTCAAGATGAGCCGAGAGGACTTTGAGGCGGGTGCCGTCTGCGTCGATGAGCCAGGTGCCGGGGTTTGGGTTAAGCGCTAAAATTTTGCGGTAATTTAATTCGGGTGCCTCACGTAGCTTAATTTCAGCATCAGCTTTAGTGAATTTTTTAGTGTAGGTCGCGCGAGCGTGATCTTGCTCGGTTAAAGTAATTTTCCTGGCCAAATAATCAGGCACAATTTTGACCAGCAATTCCGCTCCTAATTTTGCGAGTTTGTCTCGTAATTCCTCGAAGCCGACAGGTGAAAGCTGGCAGCTATTCTGCGCCAAAATCGGCCCGTGGTCCATTTGCTCATCAAGCTTCATAATACTGACGCCAGTTTCTTGGTCGCCTTGTAAGATCGCGCTTTGGAGCGGCGAGGGCCCGCGGTATTTGGGGAGCAGCGAGGGGTGAATATTAAGAGTGCCGTAAGCAGGGAGCTCTAAAATCGTTGGGGGGATAATTTTGCCATAGGCGGCGACAATAAAGAGGGCAAAATTCGCCGATTTGAGATGTTGGGCTAATTCAGGGTCGCGCAGATTTTCTGGTTGAAGAACGGTGATCCCGCGGTGCTCGGCCCACGTCTTAACCGGCGGGGGAGTCAAAAGTAATTTGCGCCCCGCAGGCTGATCGGGAGTAGTGACAATCACCTGTGGTAACCACTCGTGAGCCACTAACTCGTCCAAGACCCCAACTGCAAACTCATCAGTACCAAAAAAGATAAAAGGAGGCATGCGTTAACCGGTGGTGTGATGATGATTCTCCGGCGGTAATTCCTCGAGATCTTGGGCTTTGTCAATAAAAAGTACGCCGTCTAAATGATCGATTTCGTGTTGAAAAATTTGAGCCAGCAAACCCTCGCCGTGGCGGGTAAATTTTTGCCCAGCCAAATCATAGGCTTCAACCGTCACTTTTTCGGCGCGTTTAACTTTGCCGTACCACCAGCGCACCGAGAGGCAGCCCTCTTCCACCAGGACGCGGCGCCGCGAGGTTTTGGTAATTCGGGGATTAATAAAGACGAGATCTTGGTCAGGGGGATTGGTTTCAAAAATTTTGCGCGACACAATAAAGACGCGTTTCGCGACGCCAATTTGCGGAGCGGCGAGCGCCACGCCGTCATCGCACTGGGACAAGGCCACGCTCATCTTTTCGATGAGGTGAGCGAGCGCGGCCGTGCCAAATTCTGCCGCCGCTACGGGGAGAGCGATGTGGCGGAGTCCCGGGTTCTCTTGTTGGACAATCGTGGTCATAAAATATCGTCAGGTTCAACATTTACAATAAACGACGGCGGCAGAGCGCGCAAGACAGCCACGAGCTCCGGCTCGGGCCAGCGAGAAGGGGCGAGCTTAAGGAGAAGGTTTAAGCTGTACTTACCTTTGCGGATCGCTTGAAAGGAGGTGTAGACGAGCGGCGCGTAATCGGCAAGAAGGGTTTGGAGCTTAGCCATGTCGTGGCGGACGGATTCTTTGGCACCTTCAAGGGTAATCTTGATAAGAGTGCGGAAGGGGGGATAGCCAAAGCGTTCCCGTTCAGCCAATTCAGCCCGATAAAAATCGATCAAGTTACCCTGGCGGATGTACTCAAAGAGCGGTTCGTCAGCGTACCGCGTTTGGATCTCAAAGCGTTTGGTGGCCAAAGCCCGCAGGCGGGTGAGCAGTACGAAGAGTCGTTCGTGGAGGCGGAAGTCGGGTACGCTAAATTGGCTGTCGGTCGCGACCACGGCAATGTTCTCGATCTTTTCCGATAAATAGTGAGCCGCCTTTTCGGTACCCACTAAGATGGCGCCGGGCGAGGCCAAAAACGAAGCAATTAACTCCTCGGCGGCTTTGGCTGTGGTGATGCGGTCACTATCGAGTTGGAAGACCGAGAGGGTGGGAAAGCGCTCTTCGATTTCCGCCACCACGCGTTCGATGCCGGTCCCCAGTTCGCGCAAGCGCCAACTATTGCAGGTAGCGCACTGGTAGATCTCTTCTTCACGGTGATTGCAGCGGTGGCAGAGGAGTACCAGCTCGCGTTCTCGTTTGCGGCCGGCGTGGACAATCGGACGAGCGAGTGCGCGGGCTTCGTGGAGCACGAGCGGCGTTTCGCAGCGCGGGCAGAGCACAGCGGCGCCGCAATCATCGCAGACGACGAGCGGTGCGACCCCTCGGCGATTGGCGAGGAGGAAGGTGCGCTCGTTATGCGACGGCGCTTCGTTGAGTAGGGTGCTAAGGGACTCACTCAAAACTTCGCCGCTGGTCGCTTTGATGGTGCGGGTACGAGCCGATGAAACGAGGCGTTGTTTGAGCGTATTAACCGCGGCCCAATTTTTAAGATCCACTTCTTGGAGGGTTTCGGTGCGCGGATACATATCTCCAATAATCAGGCGGGCGCCAAGCTCGGCGGCTAGTTCGCGAGCAAACCGGCGATAATCAGTAAAGGGTCGAGTCATTGCCTTGTAACTCGCGGCATTTTCGCGCTCGAGGATAATCGTTTTGAGATCACCGCGGGGTAGGGAGAGGAAGAGGGGGGTACCGACAATTAAAACCGGATGCGAAGTGCCGAGCGCGCGCTGCCAATTTTCGCGCAATTCCTTAACCCCCATTTTAGAGTGGAAGATGGCGGTATATTCAGCAATGCCGCGTCCGAGCTGCTTAACGGTACGGCGGAGATCCACCGCGGTCGGGACGCAAAGGAAAAGCGAGTGACCGCGGGCAAACTCTTGCCGGATCAGGGCTTTATAAAATGAAATTCGTTCCTCGTCGCTATCCTCCAATACTTGGACCTCTGGTTTAAACGGAGAGCTGCTCGAGTTTGCCGCGGTCCCCACGCTCGGCCGAGCCAGCGCTTCGAGTTCCGGGCAATGATCAAGCACCACTTGCGGCAGGAGGGAAAATAATATCGCTCCGAGCGTGGTGGCGTGATAATCAGCCGTTGTTCTGGCTGCTGCTAAAAATTGAGGCGACAACAGTTGCGCGCATAAAACCTTTTTAATTTTTTTTAGCTGATGATCCGCTCCGCGGAGAGCGGCTTTGACGTCCGCGGCGGGCTCAATTCGGACCACTAACCCCGGCACTGTTTTGGCGCGGAGCGGGATCTCCACCATCGCGCCGGGGACGATTGGCTTGGCGGTAAAATAGGTCAAGGTTTCTTTACCGCCCTGGCGCGAAAGAGGGACGATTTCAGCGATGTGAAGTCTCGTTTCCATCGCCCTTAACCCTAGCACTTATCCACCCTTTTTTCTATCAGCGCCCCGGCGCTTTTTGTTATACTTTAAAGCGTGAAAACCTATCTGTCGCTCGAGCGGGCAGCCCAACTCTCGGGGCTCTCGATCGAGCAATTGCGTTTGTTGTGTGAGGCCGGTCGACTTAATTGTAAGGAGAGCGGGGATGAGACGAATGGCGGATGGTTTGTGGCTGAAGACGAATTAGTAGAAACGCTCGCGGCGATGAATCGGGAGCTCGTGTTGACCGAGATCAACGAACTGGTTCAAGCTCGTCACGGTCGGCAACATCTCACCTCGACTCATGAGCAAGGAGCCGCCTTGCGTCATGCCGCTGGTGGCACCCTCGCGATCATGCTCGTGGCTCTTGGGGTGATGGGCCTCACGCTCCACCTCGGGAGTCCAACGGGTGCACAGGTGGCAACCCCCGTGGTTGCCAAAGAACAATTATTGCCTCTTACGACGAGTGATATCATTAAACAAAACTTAAGTGCGGCACTGATCCAAGCTCGCGCTCGTCTCCAATCCAATCTCCACGCTCTCTCTGGTCAACACTGACTAAAAACTAACAAGTAATCATCACGCGATCTCGTTCTTTTAAAATTAGTTGACGAATAGTATATTAAGTTCTAATGTAAGTTTGGAGAAAGCTGAATCGGGTGTGCCGATCTTAGCCGAAGGGTCCTAAAATAAGGAGTTTATTGTGTCTCTGTTCATATATGTTCTCGTTCTGGTTTTAGCTGTAGTTTTGCTCGAGTGTGTCGAGGGACTGATCAAACTGACCAACAGGAATATCCCGTTGTGGGTTGGATTTGTTGGGGTGGGGATGCTGGCGTTAAGCCCTCTTTACTACGAATATCCCTCACCGACCACTTCTGTACCAGTCACTTTTGAGAACGGACAAGTCCATTCTCATCCTTGGGGGATGTTTTGTTGGGAGTGGTCTCATGATTGGGGCAATATGCCGCTCGCTGATGGTATTGTTAGTAGCGATCATAATTGGGGTGCTAAGACCGACTTTGTGACTAAATCCGATCAGAGGCGTAAGTGCGGAGCTTACTTATCCTTAGTGCTTGCTATAGACAACCCCAATGAGTGGTATCGTTACCAGAGTCGTCAGGGGTTGGGTTCCGGTTTAGCTATCACTGTATACAACAATCACACAGCTGGTCAGCTTAAAGAAATTAGTTGTTTTCTCCTTAATCAATTTGTGGAAGGACACCGATTGGAATTAGAAAAAATAATTGTTTGTCCTTCCTATAATCCTTTGGTTGAGAGAGTGGAAAAACCGGAAGATCAGTTTCGGTCGATGATCGAAAAATCACTGGCCCCGATCTTGACCCGTGAAGGGTTGAAAGTTGTTGAAGCTAAGTGCGATCTCTACTGGACGAAAGATGAATGCGAGTGTCACTGAAACAATGCTGCCGTTACTTGGATTAATTCCCCAAGTAGCGGCTTTTTCTTCTGTTTGCTTGTGGGGGCCAAAAAGCCTACAATGGCCCTATGTTTGGCATCATTAAGAAGTTAGGGATTGATCTCGGCACGGCTAACACCCTCGTCTTTGTGCCGGGGCAGGGGATTGTCTTAAACGAGCCCTCGGTCGTCGCCGTCTCGGATCTTGATAATCAAGTGCTCGCTGTGGGCTTGGAGGCCAAAGAGATGATCGGCCGCACTCCCGACAGCATCACCGCTTATCGGCCGATGAAGGACGGGGTCATTGCCGATTACCGCGTCACCGAGATCATGCTCCGTTATTACATTGGCAAAGCGCTCGGCAAATATAATTTTTGGAAGCCGGAGGTAATGATCTCGGTACCGGCCGGCATTACCTCCACCGAGCGTCGGGCCGTTATTGAAGCGGCGATGAAAGCGGGCGCTAAAGCGGCGTACGTGGTGAAGGAGCCGATCTTGGCTGCCATCGGCGCTGGCATCCCGATCCATGAGCCCCGCGGCTACATGGTCTGTGATATCGGCGGCGGTACCACGGACGTGGCGGTCATTTCGCTTGGTGGTATTGTGGCCTCCACTTCCGTTAAGTGCGCTGGCAACAAAATTGATCAAGCCATCACTGACTATATTAAAAAGACGTTCAACTTGGCCATCGGCGATAAAACGGCCGAGGAGGTAAAGATGAAGATCGGTTCCGCCGTGCCGCTTGAGGAGGAGCTCTCCTACGATATTAAAGGTCGCGACTTTTTGACTGGCCTCCCGCGCTCGACCGAAATTAAGACCAACGAGATCGTGAAGGCGATTGATAACGAGCTGCGCGAGATCGTGAAAGCGATTAAGATCGTCTTCCAAACCACGCCGCCCGAGCTCGCGGCCGATATTATTGATCACGGCATTATCATGACCGGCGGGACCTCGCAGCTTGCTAACCTGCCCGAACTCGTTTTCCGTCGCACTGGCGTCAAGGCTTATCTCGCTGACGAAGCTTTGTTTTGCGTCGCTAAGGGTACCGGCGTGGCGCTGGATCACTTGGATACTTATAAAAAGAGCGTGCTCGCAAAATAATGATCAGGCTTACGCGCGAGGCTTCTATTATTGTAGGAGATAGAGAGCAGATAATCGCCGAACTCAAGCAATCTTTGCCGCCGAGCACTTTTTATTTTGAGTTTGTAAATTTTGGGATTGAAGAGAGTCGGCTGTTTAAGGAACGTGGGGCGCGACGGCTGGGGGAAGGGGAGCGGCAATTTTGGGTGCTCACGCTTGCCGCCATAACGCTCGAGGCGCAAAATGCTTTGCTCAAGACGCTAGAGGAACCAGCGCTCGGGCATCACTTTGTTTTTGCGGTGTCCGCCGTGACTGACTTGTTACCGACGCTGCTCTCGCGCTGCGAGATAATTAATTTTGAACACCGTTTAGGTGATAGTTCCTCAACCCTCAAAGATATAAAAAAGTTTTTGTCAGCCGATATTGAAGATCGGTTAAGTTTTATCCAAAAATTCTTAAAAGAGCACGAAGGTTTCCCGGCTCTGGCTCGTCAGGCCGCGCTCAAGCTCGTGAACGGCATGGAGGAGGTATTACACCAAGAAGGGGTAACCCCAGAAAATCGACCTTACTTTGCCGAGCTCATCCGCGCCCGCGATTATCTCCACGACCGCGCCGCCATGCCGCGACTTATTTTGGAACATCTTGCTCTTGTGTTGCTGCAAGTTTAAAAAGAAAAAAGCCCGGGACCTTATTATGGGTCGACGGGCGCTGTTAGTTTTGTGCAGGCTTACTCTAGGATTTTAGCTTAACCAGTTGGTCGAGGTTTCCGTTCTCACACAAGAGGGAGGTCAAATAGTTGACCACGGGGCGTCCCACAACAGTCTCTCGAAGCGTGGTAAGTGAAGGCTCGACTTTTTCCCAAGTCGCTGCCTTTTTTAAGAACTCAATCACTTGTGGCAAAACAGTCTTCTCCTTATTGGAAAAGCATGCCATTAAGTGAAAGAATCCCCCGAATATGACCGCTTGATACCACTCTGGTGGAAGTTGGTCTGTTCGGGAATAGCCATATTGCTTAAAGTAGATCTCAAGAAACTTCCCTCTGGTCTTATCCATCGGCTGTTTCCCTAAATCCAAATAAGGGGCGCTATTCCAGCTAGAGATCAGGGTTAAGGCCCGCTCGGCTGGTGCGTCTACGTCAGATTGCCCTCCAAAAGCGGTCTCTCTGTAATTAATGTAGCTTCGGAGTGTGGGCAATATACACTTACCGGCTAAGCGTCCCAAACGCTCCGAACCGATTATCCACCGGTTTTTCTGGTCAGTGACACGTTGCGATGTCTCGTAAGAAGCATTGGACGGGGCATAAGGCAATGCTCTGTTGGCTTCTGACATCTCCCGCGCCGTGTCCACGAGCTCCTGGCAAGCGTTGAGCAGGAAATTGACCATCCATTCCAATCAACTTGTTGCTTTTCATCGTAATTTTCGTAATCTCCGCTAACTAGAGCATGGATGATTCCCGCTCGCACTCCCAAAAATGGAGAGCTGTAATAGGTCTTCTCCACTTCTTCCGCAGTAGCAAAGTCCCTTAAGTCTGTAACTTTGTACCTCATTGCACAATCTCCTTATATTTCGCCGAGGCATTTCGCGCCGGCTAGGTGAAAAGAAATCTGCACCTACATTAACAGTGTTAATTATTATTGTCAATAGTTAATGCTATGGCCGCAAAGTAGAAGCTAAAAGCCAGCTTATGCTACAATCCCTCTATGGCATATTCTTTTACTGAATTTAAAGCCCGAGCCGGGGAAGTGCGCGAGTGGCTGGGGCGCGAGTTTACGAGTATTCGCACGGGCCGGGCGACGCCCGCTTTGCTTGACGGAGTGCAGGTGGAGAGTTATGGGGCGCGCGTGCCGTTAAAGCAAGTGGGTTCGATTGGTGTCGAGGATCCGCGGACGCTCAAAGTGACGCTCTGGGACAAGAGCCAGTTCAAATCCGTGGAGCAAGGGATCCAAGCGGCGAACTTGGGAGTGTCGGTGCGCTCTGATGCCGATGCGCTCCGGGTCATTTTCCCCGAGCTCACCGCCGACAAACGTACGCTCTTAACTAAACTAGCTAAGGAGAAATTGGAGGAAGCGCGGATTAGTCTCCGCAAAGAGCGTGAGCGGACGTGGAACGAAATCCAAGCTGAAGAAAAGGAGGGAACTGTCTCGGAAGACGAAAAATTTAAATTAAAAGACGAATTGCAAAAGCTGGTTGATGCGGAGAATCGAGAGCTTGAAGCGGCCTTTGAACGTAAGACGGCCGAAATCGAGCAATAACTAACCAAATCTCGTGACGATTGTCATCTTTATTATTATCCTTGCCGTCCTGATCCTCTCGCATGAGCTTGGCCACTTTCTGGCCGCCAAATCAGCCGGAGTGCGCGTGGATGAATTTGGTCTCGGCTTCCCGCCCGCGCTCGTTAAGTGGGGCAAAGGCGAGACTAAGTATTCGCTCAATCTCATCCCGTTCGGCGGCTTCGTTAAAATTTTCGGCGAAGATCCAGACGAGGCGGCGCTGGCCGGTCCCGACAAGCGGCGCAGCTTAGTTCATAAATCTAAGTGGATCCAAGCCTGGGTATTGGTAGCTGGCGTCGTTTTCAATCTCTTGCTCGCCTGGTTGCTCTTTACGATTGGGTTTGCGGTGGGGATGCCGCTCTCAACGGGGGATGCGGCAGGACTCACCGCGCTCGGCCCCTCTAAAATTTTGATTACCAGCGTCGTGCCAGATTCGCCGGCGGCGCGGGCTGGTCTTAAGGCGGGTGATGAAATTGTGGGTCTCTCTGCTCCCAATGGCTCACTCGTTAAACTGGGGGTCAGTGAGGTCCAACAGTTTATTGCCAGCCATGCCGGTCAAGCGCTCCAACTCCAGTATCACCCGCCAGCGGCAGGGATGTTTGCGGCTAGCGATTCAAAAGCCCCTCCGATGGCGCAGCGCGCCATGCTCATCCCGACGGTGGGCTCCTGGTCGGCAACGCCAGCCATCGGGATTGGTCTGGATGAGGTCGTGCTCGCCAAAGCCTCGCCCCTTGTCGCGCTCTGGCGCGGGCTCGAGCTTACTGCTCTATTAGTGAAAGAGACAGCTCGAGCACTTGGCAGCCTCGCCGTCACCGCTCTCCGGGGTCAATCAAACTTGGCCGCCATTACTGGTCCGGTGGGTTTAGTGGGCTTAGTGGGCGACGCCCGTAGTCTCGGCTGGATTTATTTGGTGAGCTTCACCGCTCTAATCTCGATCAATTTGGCCGTGATTAATTTGATCCCGTTCCCCGCCCTCGACGGCGGCCGTCTCCTCTTTTTAATCATCGAGAAAATTAAAGGCTCGCCGATCAAACCTAAAATTGCCAATTACGCCAATCTTGCCGGTTTCGCCCTACTCCTTACCTTGATGGCCCTCGTCACCGTCCACGATATCTGGAAATTGGTGGGGTAGTGTAAAAAAGAAAAAGCTCTCAGTCTGGTGACTGAAAGCTTAGAGGATGATGGTAGATACGGTTGTTACCAATCTAATGACTCCCGAATGATTCTATTGTTGTCTAATCTCCTCTCCCTATCCTTGGGTAGATTCAGGATGGATGCTTCGGCATCTCCTCTCTGGTGAACCGGCAGGTCCCTAAGCGCTTGTTTGATTTGTTCAATCAAGTTTTGCGCTTCCTTGACTGTACGCACGGTAAATTTTATCGTCACGTGAACTCGCTTCATCACGGACTCCTTTCTTGCCCTATTTAAGCTCTATAATTATCTTTGTCAACTCTATTTTGACCCCTCTCGGGTAATAGCGTAAGATAGGCGCATGAGACAAAGCCAACTCTTCACCCGAGCGCGACGGGAGGCGCCGAAAGATGAAGTATCGAAGAACGCCCAGCTCTTAATCCGAGCCGGGTTTGTGCATAAGGAAATGGCCGGAGTGTACTCATATTTACCCCTTGGTTTGCGGGTGTTTAATAAAATTGTAGAGATCATTCGCGACGAGATGCGAGCGCTCGGCGGCGAAGAAGTCGTCTTAAGTTCGCTCCAAGAGCGCGAGACGTGGGAGCCGACCAATCAATGGGACGATGCTCAAGTTGATGTCTGGTTCAAAACCAAGTTAAAAAATGAGACGGAGCTTGGTCTTGCCGTCACGCACGAAGCGGCGCTCACCAAGCTGCTTACTAACTTCATCGCGTCCTACCGTGACTTGCCTCGGGCTATTTATCAGTTCCAAACAAAATTTCGGAACGAAACGCGGGCAAAGTCAGGCATCATGCGCTGTCGCGAATTCGTGATGAAGGATCTCTACTCCTTTTCACGCAACCAGGCCGAACACGCCGAGTTTTATGAAAAAGTGAAAGCGAGTTATGCGCGGATTTTCGACAAAGTGGGTTTGGGTCCGGTGACGTATCTTACCTTTGCCTCGGGGGGTATGTTTGCCCCGTATTCCCACGAATTTCAAACCTTGACCGAAGCGGGCGAGGACACGGTCTATGTCGACGAAGAGAAAAAGATCGCGGTTAATTTGGAGGTTTGCACTGACGAAGTGCTGGCCGATCTTGGCTTGCATAAGGAGAATCTGGTACCCCGGAAAGCGATTGAGGTGGGGAATATTTTTAGTCTCGGTACTCGCTTTGCCGACGCGCTCAACTTAAGTTATCGCGACGAAAAAGGCGTCGAGCAAGCGGTGATTATGGGTTCCTATGGCATTGGCCCCGGCCGGGTGATGGGAGCGGTCGTCGAGGTGCTCGCCGACGACAAAGGTTTGGTGTGGCCGGCCGCGATCGCGCCGTTTGCCGTGCATCTGCTGGAGCTGCCAAGCGCTAATCCGGCGGTGCGGGACCAGGCTGAGCGGGTCTATCGGGAGCTGGCGGCTACGGGTACCGAAGTGCTGTGGGACGACCGCGACTTGAAGCCGGGCGAGAAGTTTGCGGAAAGCGATCTCTTGGGTATTCCCTGGCGACTGGTCGTGAGCGATAAAACGATTGCGGAAGGGAAGTTGGAGCTCAAAAATCGCCGCACGGGAGAAGTTACTTTTGCCGATAATGCCGATCATGTTCGAACGCTTCTATAAATATTTTACCGGCGATATCGGGATTGATCTTGGTACGGCTAACACCTTGGTCTACGTCAAAGGGCAGGGTATTTTAATCAACGAGCCGACCATCGTGGCTTTAAACGAGAAGACGGGACGCGTGGTGGCCATCGGCTCGGATGCGAAGCAGATGATCGGCCGGACACCCCAGCACTTAACGGTGGTGCGGCCGCTGGTCGATGGCGTCATCTCTAATTTCGAAGTGACCGAAGAGATGCTGGCGTACTTTATCCGCAAAGTCAGCGCCCATCTCTCGCGTCGATTTTGGCGACCGCGCATTTTGGTCGGCGTGCCGTCAGGAATTACTAATGTGGAGATCCGGGCCGTACGCGATGCGGCGAAAAATGCGGGGGCCAGCAAGGTGCTGGTGATTGAGGAGCCGATGGCAGCGGCGATTGGTATTCGGCTCTCGGTCTATGACCCGGTCGGCCACATGGTAATTGATATTGGCGGTGGCACCACCGATATCGCGGTGATCTCGCTCGGTGGTATTGTTAAATCAAAAAATTTAAAAATTGCGGGCGATCGCCTGAATGCCGACATTATCAATTACGTCCGCGATGAATTTAAAATTTTGCTCGGCGAAAAAACAGCCGAGGATGTGAAGGTGGCGATCGGCTCGGTGTGGAAGTCGAAGGAGCCGCTCGATGCCACGATCCGCGGCCGTGATTTAGTGACGGGTCTGCCGAAAGAGGTCGTGCTCACTGCCGCCGATATCCAAGAAGCGATTTCAGGATCGATTACGGTGCTGATTGACGCGATTCGCGAGGTCTTAGAGTCAACGCCGCCGGAGGTTATCTCCGACGTGATGCATAAAGGGATTGTGTTGGTCGGAGGAGGATCCTTGATCCGCGGCATGCGCGAGATGCTCGAGTACGAGCTTAAAATTCCCATTAGTATCGCCGAAGATCCGCTCACAGCGGTGGTGCGGGGCACCGGTGTCGTGCTCGAGAATATGGAAAAATATCACGACGTTTTAATCCATGATGCCGACGAGATTTCCGGTTAGCGCGTATGGGCGTCGCCCGCGCCGGGCTACTGCCTGGTGGGGAGTGGGGGTCATTATTCTCACCTTAGTTATCGTGGTGTTTTTTGGCCAAGTTATTTTTGACCCTTTAGCCGAACTGGCCGGGTTTATGGTGCCGGGCGCGGCCAAAGGCCAGGCGGCCTTTGGCCGCGCGGTGGAGACGATGACCCGCTCTCGAGCCGATCTGATAGTGGAAAATGAGCAGTTGAAAAGCCAGTTAGCCGAATTCCAAGCCGCGGCAAGCACTAACCAGGCATTAAGCGCGGCGAATGAGTCGTTGCGCCGCGAGCTCTCATTGATTCATAACGAACCCGGAGCGATTGCGGGCGAAGTCTTGCCGAGTCTGGGACCTTTGCCCTACAACCTACTGCGCGTGGCGGTGGGGGACGAAGTGCGAGTGCGTCCCGGCGCGGAGGTCCGCGCCGGGACGCTTACCCTCGGCCGCGTTCTGGCTCAAGCTGGCCCCGTACTGAAAATAGAACTTCTGTCGGCGCCCGGCCGGGTCACCGGCGTTCGGCTTGGGGCGGCGGGTACGGCGGTTGAGGCGATCGGCCAGGGCGCGGGCACCTGGGCTATCAGTTTACCCCGCGGCGTACCGGTAGCGGTTGGTGAGTGGGCGCTTTCCGCCTCGAGTACCACTCCGGTAGCGGTAGGGGTGGTGGGGGCGGTCAAGAGTGATCCCGCCCAATCGCTCCAGACCGTGTATGTGGAATTGCCGTTTGTCCTCGGAGACTTGCGCCATGTCGAAATCCTGGATCATTAGAGAGAGTTATCTCGTGGTGCTTCTCCTGGCGGCGCTCTGGTTGCCCGCTTGGTTTTTTTGGCTGGCGGCGCTGGCGGCGATTGCTCTCGAACCCCATTATTATGAGGTGTTGCTGCCGGCTCTCTTCTTTGACGTGTTGTATGGGGCGCCCGGCGCCGGCTGGTTCGGCTTCGCGTATGTCGCAACTGCGTTGCTCGTAGTGTTGGTTTATCTTAGTGACGAATTGCGTTATCGACTGCGGCTCTAAATTTTTGGCATGAAATCTAAATCGCTGAAACAAATTGATCCCGACGAAATTTTTCTTGATTCTTCCAATTTGCCGGCATTTAACGTCCATCATTTTGAAGGCCGGTTAGAACAACCAATTCGAAAGCTGGCCTTTTACGTGCTCGGCACTTTAATTGCCCTTGGCTTGCTCCTCTTTTTGGGTAAGCTGGCTAATCTGCAAATCGCTCGCGGTGAGGCCTTGGCGGCGCGCAGTAGTAATAACAGTTTGCGCCAAACGCCGATTTTTGCCGAGCGAGGCTTGGTGCTGGATCGCAATGGGGTCGAATTGGCGTGGAATGATCCTGCTGCCGGCCGACGCTACATTCCCACGCCGGGATTCGGCCATCTCCTGGGTTATATTGGGTATCCGACGGAAAAGGAGTTGGCGGCTAAAAAATATGATCCCAAGGAATTAGTTGGTCGCGAGGGGATCGAGCAGGCAGAAAACGGAACTTTGGAGGGTAAGCGGGGGCTAAAAATTGAAGAGACGGATGTCACTGGTGCGGTGGTGTCAGAGCATTTGCTGGCCGAGCCAACCCACGGCGAGTCGGTAACGACCTCCATTGATTCGCGTTTGCAAGCCGAGCTCTACGATCGAATCAAGGCCCTGGTCACTGAAGGACGGTTTAAAGCGGGGGCGGGAGTTATTATGGATGTGCATACGGGCGAGTTGTTGGCGATGACCAGTGCGCCGGAGTTTGATCCCAATGTTTTCTCGAGCGGCAAGGATGCCGCGGCAATTAAGGCCACGCTCACCGATCCAAGCCAGCCCTTTTTAAATCGCGCCCTTGAAGGGCTCTACACACCCGGCTCAATTGTTAAGCCAATCATGGCCTTAGGTGCTTTAAACGAGGGAGTAGTCTCACCTGGTCGGGTGATTCACTCGAGTGGCGAGATCCGCTTGGCTAACCCGTATGATCCGGGGACGTACTCCGTGTTTCGGGACTGGAAGGCCCTTGGTGATTTGGACTTGCGCCATGCCATTGCCATGTCTTCAGATGTTTATTTTTATAGCATTGGCGGCGGCTTTGGCGATCAAAAAGGGATGGGTATTGCGGCCATTGATAAATACGCGCACCTCTTTGGGCTGGATCAACCAACCGGCATCGATTTTTTGACTGAAGCGGTGGGGACGATCCCCACGCCCGAGTGGAAGGCAGAACATTTCGACGGTGAGCCGTGGCGGATCGGTGACACCTACCATACGGTAATCGGCCAGTACGGCTTTCAGATCACGCCGCTTGAGGCGGTGCGGGCGATTGGAGCAATTGCCACTAACGGCACGCTCGTGCGGCCGAGTTTATTGAAAGGCGCCACCCCGGCGACCGAGACTATCACTGGCATCGCGCCTGAACATTATCAAGTGGTTCACGATGGGATGCGACTCTCCGCGACCGAGGGTGTTGCCGCCGGGCTTAACCTACCCGATCTTGCCGTGGCGGCTAAAACGGGTACGGCCGAACTCGGAGTCTCCAAGGCTAATGTCAACTCGTGGGTGGTGGGCTTTTTCCCTTATGAGCAGCCACGTTACGCCTTTGCGGTCGTCATGGAGCGGGGCTCGCGCACCAACACGATTGGTGGCGTCTACGTCATGCGCCAAGTCTTCGACTGGATGCTCCAAAATACTCCAGAATATACCCATTGATTTGACCGCGGGGCCTAAGACCGCTACAATACCCGCATGGAGAAAAACTACTTGAGCCGCGAAAAATACGACGAATTAGTTGCTGAATTGGAGGAGCTTAAAACCACTCGGCGCAAGGAGGTGGCAGGACGGCTGGAGTTTGCTAAGTCTTTGGGCGATCTCTCGGAGAATGCCGAGTACCACGCGGCGCGCGAGGAGCAATCTGATATCGAGGATCGAATCAGCGAACTCGAGCTCTTGCTCAAAAATTCTGAAATTATCTCGGCTCACCATGGGACGGTAGTTGAAGTGGGGTCAGTGGTAACGGTGCGGCGCGAGGGTTCACGCGAGGATCAGGTCTTTACGTTGGTTGGTTCCGAGGAGGCCGACACCGCTGCCGGCAAGATCTCGCATCATTCCGCGGTCGGCGCGGCGTTGTTAGGAAAGAAGAAGGGCGATGAGGTAGTGGTGCGCACGCCGAAGGGCGAGAGTCGCTACCGCATTGCGGGCGTCAAATAACTAAATCAATCTCGATGGCTGGATTGGAGGAGCTCCGCGAGGAGCGATTAAAAAAACTAAGCGCGCTTCGGGCGCACGGCGTTGAACCGTATCCGATAGCGACTCGCCCACTCACTGCCCTTGCAGCGGTTAGTAAGAATTTTGCCAAACTTTCGGTCCGTAAAAAACCGTTGGTGATTGCGGGGCGGATTCGGAGCATCCGCAGCCAGGGCGGTGTTATCTTTTTCCATCTCGATGACGGTACGGCTTCGTTTCAAGTGTTGCTAAAGAAAGATGAACTCGCGACTGATGCCTTTGAGCTCTTTGCTAACACGGTTGATCTTGGCGACTTTGTGGAGGTGAGCGGTTCGCTCTTTATTACCAAACGGGGCGAACAAACTCTGTTGGGACGAGAGTGGCGAATGCTCGCCAAAAGCCTCCGTCCGTTGCCGGGCGAGTGGCATGGTTTAGCCGATGTTGAAGAGCGCTTTCGCCGCCGCTATCTCGACAGTCTGATGTCGCCAGAAGTGAAAGAGCGTTTTCTGTTGCGTTCTAAACTCATCTCCGGAATCCGTCAGTTTTTGGATGAGTCGAACTTTCTCGAGGTGGAGACCCCAGTCTTTCAACCGATCCCGGGGGGAGCGAGCGCGGCTCCCTTTATTACCCATCACGAGGCGCTTGATCTCGACTTGTATCTCCGTGTCTCGGAGGAGCTGTATCTCAAGCGCTACCTCGTTGGCGGCTTCCCTCGCGTCTATAGCCTTTCGCGCAATTTTCGGAACGAGGGGATTGACCAAACCCACAATCCCGAGTTTACGATGTTGGAATGGTACGAGGCCTATAGTACAGCCGAAGCGCAGCGAGCGTTTGTTGTTGAATTGTTGCGCTTCCTCGTTGATCGGCTCTACGGCCGTAGTCATTTTACGTATACGGGACAGACGATTGATCTGGCGAAACCTTTTGCGGTGGTGAGTTATTATGATCTTCTGCGCAGTCAGGCGCTGATCGCCGATCCGGCGACGGCGAGTCGGGACGATCTAGCGCTGGTTGCCAGCCGTTTTAATGTGGCGCTCGAGCCAGGAGCTGGCCGAGAAAAGATTTTGGACGCAATCTACAAAAAGATTTGCCGACCGAAGCTTATTCAACCCACCTTTATTATTGATTACCCGGCTAATTATTTGCCGCTCGCTAAACGTAAGGAGGGGACACCCGAGCTTGTCGATGCGTTTCAGTTAGTCATTGGCGGAGTTGAGGTGGTTAAAGCCTTCTCCGAACTCAATGACCCTCTCGATCAGCGAGCGCGGTTTGAGGCCCAGGAGGTCCAGCGTGAGGCGGGCGATGCCGAGGCACAACGGATTGATGAAGATTTCATCGAGGCGTTAGAGTATGGGATGCCGCCCGCCGGTGGTGTGGGGATCGGCATTGATCGGCTTGCGATGCTTTTCACAGACACGCATAATATTAAAGAGGTTATCTTTTTTCCAACCCTTAAACCTCGCTAACTAGTACCAATGAGAAAATTTTTATTTAAAACTTGGACGCGCACTATTCTCACGATTGTTATTGCTCTGATAATTCTCGTGATCGGCTGGAAAGTGTGGGGCGGTAAAGCCCCCGCGGCTAACATTTTTGTAGCCACTCCAGCAACCGTGACCCAAACGGTTAATCTCGTTGGCACTGTGGTCCCCGTCGCGGAAGCAAGCCTCGCCTTTGAGGTGGCGGGACGCGTTCGCGCCGTGCCCGCGACAGCGGGCACGGCGGTCAAAGCCGGCGATCCGTTGGTGGAATTGGAGTTAGGGACACTCCCGGCCGAGCTTGATTCGGCTTTGGCTGACCTTAAATTAAACGAAGCGGAAACGGGGAGTGCGGAAGTGAATCTAAGCGAGATCGAGAATGAGCAAAATACGCTGGTTGAGAGTGCTTACCGCACCCTGCTCTCAAGCGATTTGGTAGCCGTATCGGAAAACGATACTTACGGACTGGCCGCGCCGACCGTTAGCGGCCGCTACACTGGCCCGGAAGGAACGTATAAAGTAATCATTCGAGCCAAAACCACGGTACCCAACAAGTTTCAGCTCCGTACTTTTGGCGTGGAAGAAACGCCACTCACGGATATTTCGGATACCGAACCGACCCCGCTGGGTACGCATGGCTTATTTATCGCGTTCCCCGACACGGTATCAAATTATAAAGATACGATTTGGTATGTGGCGATTCCTAACCAAAAAGGCGGTTCCTATGCCGCGAATGTTAATGCCTCCAAGGAGGCTCAACGGACTCGCACTCGTGCCGTCGCCGAAGCGCAAGCGACGCTGACCCGACCAAATGGCGGTAGCACGGCCGCTAAAGAAGCGGAGCGCGAGAAGGCACTGGCCGCCGTCGAGCAAATCCGCGCCCAGATTGCGCAACGTATTCTTCGGGCTCCTATTGACGGTGTAGTAACAACGCAAGATGCCAAAGTGGGAGAGACGGCGGCGATTGGGACACCGGTAGTCCGGGTGTTGAGTGCCGATAATTTTAATATTGAAGTCCGGGTGCCTGAAACGGATGTGGGCAAGTTGCAGGCGGGCGATCAAGGGACGCTCTCGCTTGATGCCTATGGCGACGCGCGCCAGTATGCGGTGACGCTCACGCGGATTGACCCCGGTGAGGTGGTGGTTGAAGGGGTGCCAACCTACAAAGGAGTATTGGCGCTCAATGCCACTTCTAGCGCAGTGGATCTCAAATCCGGTATGACGGCCAATGTCAGCATTGTTGCGGCTGAACATAAGGATGTGCTCGCGGTACCGACTCGCGCGGTGAACTACGACCAGGGCCGGGCCTATGTGCTGGTAATTTCGGCCGATGGCAAAACTACCGAAGAGCGCTCGGTCCAAGTCGGTCTCGAAGGCTCCAACGGCTTGGTCGAGATCCTCTCCGGTCTCCAAGCCGGTGAACAGGTGCAGGTGAAGAGCCAATAAAAATTACAACACCAATAAGGATGAATTTCTCCGCCTGGGGCGGAGATTTTTTGTGGATAAGTGGTCTTGTAGAGTGGGAGAGAGTGGAATATAATTATTGCGTGGTGGGAGAAAGTGGGTGATCTGACGAGATCAGATTCATCCTCCTCTTATGCTTATTGGCGAATACCGACATACGCTTGATGCGAAAAAACGTCTGGCCCTCCCGGCCCGATTGCGCAAAGAGCTCGGTCGCCGGGTCGTGATCACGCATGGTCTCGACAACTGCCTCTCGATTTATCCGCTCACCGAATGGGCGAAAGTCTCCGAGAAGCTCTCCAATCTCTCGATGGGTCAGGCCGATACCCGGAGCTTTAACCGCTTCATGCTGGCTGGCGCCGTGGAGACCGAAGTGGATGCGATGGGTCGCGTGCTCATCCCCGACTTCTTGAAAGAGTATGCGCAGTTGGAGACCAAGGTAGTGATGACAGGTTTAGCCACTCGACTTGAAGTTTGGGAAGAGGGCCGGTGGACCGCTTACAAAGCAAGCGTCGCCAAACAGGCTGATGCCCTCGCTCAAAAGCTCGGTGAAGTAGGAGTGATCTAGCCATGAGGCATATCCCCGTTCTTTTACAGGAAGTGATACGATACCTAGCACCAAGCACTGGTGAGGTAATCCTTGATGCGACAGTCAATCGTGGCGGTCACGCCCAAGCGATTGCTGCACATCTTGGTCCGACTGGTACGCTTCTCGGTCTGGATCTGGATGCCACGGCGATTCAGGCTGCCACCGAAGCGCTGGCTCGGGTTCCGGCGCGTGTTCTTCTCCGGGTCAGCAACTATCGCCAGTTGGATCGGGTGCTGGCCGAACTCAAGATCAGCACGCTCGACGGCGCTCTCTTTGATCTCGGCCTCTCGTCGGAGCAACTTGATGATTCGGGCCGCGGCTTCAGCTTTCTGCGTGATGAGCCGCTCGCGATGAGCTTTAGCGCTACGACCGATGCCGGTCGGCTAACCGCCCACGAGATAGTGAATCACTGGCGAGCAGAATCATTGACGGATATTATCGAAGGCTACGGTGAAGAGCGGTTTGCTCGGCGGATCGCCGAGGCCATCGTGGCGGCGCGTGAGTTCGGACCCATCGAGTCGAGTCTCCAGTTGGCAGAGATTATCCGCGCGGCCGTGCCCGCTTGGTATCGTCATGGCCGGATTCATCCGGCCACCCGCACCTTCCAGGCGCTGCGGATTGCGACCAACGATGAATTGGGTGCCGTGGCCGAAGGCTTAGCCAAAGCGTGGAACGCACTCAAGCCAGGCGGACGCTTAGCCGTTATCACTTTCCATAGTCTCGAAGCGAGATTAGTTAAAGAACAATTTAAACACTGGATCACAGCCGGCCAGGCCGAGCTGGTGACCAAAAAGGCGATTAAGCCTAGCTGGACCGAAGTACGCACTAACCCCCGTGCCCGCAGCGCCCAATTACGAGTTATTACCAAACTTCCATGACCTTAACCGGCAAAACCATCCAAACTATTTACCCTTATGAACGAACGATTCGCGGTCTCTTGTATTTGCTGGTGCTTTTAGGCGGCTGCTATATTTATTTAATCAACAGCATTGTGTTTGATGCCGTGGCGCGGGAGCAGGCGAGCCAGCAAAGCGCGGCCTTGGGCTCGCGCGTGGCCCAACTTGAGTCTGAACAAGTGGCTCTCTCTGGTCGCGTGACGCTTGAGCTTGCCCACCAGCTAGGTTTTGAGGACACGTCTAATCACACCGGCTTTGCCTATCAACAAGCTTCGGAATGGAACGAAAACCTCTGATCCGTCTCCGCCTCGTGTACCTCGGCTTACTCCTCGGCGGTCTGGTGCTTGGGGTGCGGCTTTTTTTTATCCAAATTGTCCAAGGGAGCTACTATCGCGAACGGGCCGATCGGCAATACGAGCGCCCGGCCGATGCTTTGCCTGATCGCGGTTCAATTTATTTTGAAACCAAGGATAATCGTTTGGTCTCGGCCGCGGCGATGCAAGATGGGTTTATCTTGGCATTGAATCCCCGCCAGATCACGGATGCCCCGGGACTCTGGCGCGCGCTCTCCCCGCTGGTGGCGCTTGATTCTGACACCTTTTTTGCCAAAGCCAATCTCCACAATGATCCTTATGAAGAACTTTTGCCGCGACTGGATGAGGCCACCGCCAGCGCCATTAATCAGCTTGATTTGCCGGGCGTCGAATTAATTAAAACTCGCTGGCGCTCGTATCCAGCCGGGAGCCTGGCAGCGCACACGGTCGGCTTTATGGGATATGACGGCGATACCTTAACCGGCAAATACGGGATTGAGCGCGAGTATAATGAAGTGCTCGAGCGGACCGAAGATCACTCATTTAGTAATTTTCTCGCTGAAGCGTTTTCAGAAGTGAGGGGGAGCGTGCTCGGTAATCGGGCAGCGCCGACCGAAGCGGATGTGGTGCTCACGATCGAGCCGGTGGTCCAGCAAGTGCTCGAGACCGAGCTTTCGGATATCAAAAAGTTTTACTCGGCGGAGGCGGCGGGTGGCATCGTGATGGATCCAGCGACCGGCAAAATCCTGGCGCTGACCGCTTTTCCCACTTTTAATCCGGGAGAAAAGCAAACCGATATCAGCGTGCTTAAAAACCCGTTGGTTGAAAACGTGTATGAAATGGGATCAATTATTAAACCGCTTACGATGGCAGCGGCGATTGATGCCGGAGCGGTAAAACCAACAACTACCTACAACGATGCCGGCTTTCGGATTATTGACGATCGTCGCATTTCTAACTTTGATGGACGAGGCCGTGGGATAGTCAGTATGCAAGAGGTGTTAAATCAATCCCTCAACACGGGAGTTGTGTTTGCGATGGAGCAGATGGGAATTCAAAAGTTTCGTGATTATTTTTTAAACTTTGGCTTAGGAGAACCGACGAAAGTGGATTTACCTAATGAGGTTTCGGGTCTGGTTAAAAATCTAAAAAGTGGAGGTGAAATTGGAGCGGCGACCGCGGCCTTCGGCCAGGGGCTTGCGATCTCGCCGCTCGAGACGATCCGCGCGTTGGCGAGTCTTGCCAATGGCGGCGTGCTGGTGACGCCTCACGTGGTGGACCGCCTTAATTATCCGAATGGTACGGCCTACGAGCCGGCCGCTACCTCCTCGACGGTGCGGCGCGTATTGCAGCCGGGGACAACAGAGCAAATTACTGAAATGTTAACCACGGTAGTGGATAAAGCCCTGGTGGGTGGTGCCGCCAAGCTGGACGACTATTCGATTGCGGCTAAAACCGGTACCGCCCAAATTGCTAATCCGGCTGGAGGATATTATGCTGATCGGTACCTCCATTCATTCTTCGGGTATTTCCCCGCTAAAAATCCCAAATTCATCATTTTCATGTACTTGATCCGCCCGCATGGAGTGGAGTATGCCTCGGCTACCCTTACCCAGCCGTTTATGAATACCGCTAAATTTCTGCTAAACTACTACCATATTCCTCCTGATCGCGCCGCGCCATGATTAAGAATTTTTTACGTTCGCTTATCACCACTATACTGCGCTGGGAAGCGCGTCTGGTCCTCCGTAAATATCATCCTAAAATCGTGGCGATTACCGGCTCGGTCGGGAAGACGGGGACGAAAGATGCGGTAGCGCGGGTGTTGATGAGTCGGTATCGCGTCCGAGCTAGTCAAAAAAGTTTTAATCACGAGATTGGGGTACCGCTTACTATTTTAAATTGCCCGAATGCGTGGTGGAGCCCGCTTGGTTGGGTAAAAAACTTTTTGGAGGGATTAAGTCTCATTTTGTTCCGCAGCTCGTATCCGGAATGGCTGGTGTTAGAGATTGGAGTAGAGCAGCCGGGTGACATCGCCCGTATTACCCGCTGGGTTAATGTTGATATTGCCATCATCACCCGCTTACCCGAGATCCCGGTGCATGTCGAATTTTTTGGTTCACCCGAAGCGGTAGCGGCCGAAAAGCTTGAGCTTGCTCGTGCGGTCGGTCCGGAGGGAATCGTCATCTTAAATGCCGATGATCCTAAAATTATGGCGGTCAAGGATGAACTCGCAGCGCGAGTGTTGACTTATGGCTGGAGCCAAGAGGCCACCATACGAGCGGCGGAAGAACATCTGGTGTATGTTGAAGCCGAAGGGCGGAAACTGCCTGCCGGGCTTGAATTTACGGCTACGTATGAAGGAGTTGCCACCCCCTTCCGACTCGGCCAGATCCTGGCACCTCATCAGATCTATGGGGCGCTGGCGGCGATTGGGGCTGGCCTCGCGCTCCAGATCCCGCTGCTCGTCCGCTGCGGCTACCGCCTCGCGCCTTGCCGGGCTGCGCACCGACATGTAGCCG